>CADBSF010000045.1 GCA_902797265.1 uncultured Erysipelotrichaceae bacterium | reverse complement strand
TGGTGCGAGTAACAGGAGTTGAACCTGCACGTCTGGGACACTAGATCCTAAGTCTAGCGCGTCTGCCAATTCCGCCATACTCGCATTATTTTTGGTGGACCCTACAGGACTCGAACCTGTGACCACCCGGTTATGAGCCGGAAGCTCTAACCAACTGAGCTAAGGGTCCGTTGTTACTTAATAATAATATCATAGTTTCTATTCTCTTGCAAGAGAAAAAAATAAAAATATTAAAAAGAATAAAAAAATAGAAGACTTTCCTCTATTTTTCTAACATATTTAATAAATTAATTTTGAACATATCCTTTTCTGGATTTGTTTTAGAAATCATTACTCCTTTATAAGTAGACAATTCTGCTCTATGTCCTTCATCTAATATACCTTCTGGAGTAATATTTGTTAGTAAGATAATATTCTTTTCTGTGTAAACAGTATAATGTAAAATAATTGGACCATGAACTTTTTTAAATAATTCATCAGTAGGTAATTGTAATTCATAATTTTCCGTTTTTGCTTTTACATCTTCTTTTACTTTCTTACCTAAAAAGGTTCCTTTTCTTAATTCTGGATAATATGTAAAGGTTAACTTCTTATAAGCAAGCATGTTATATTTTCTTACTGACCTTTCTTTCTTTCTAAAATCATTTTCATCTAAGTATTCAAATATATAATTATTATTCATAATTCAACCCCCTAAACTTGTTGCCTATTATACCATCAATGTACACATATTATACTACAATTGTTGGATTTTGTCAATCATTTTAAATTATATTTTCAAATAATCTAACTATATATGGTTAATACTAAGTAATAATGAACAATAATAATGAACCCTATCAAATACTTATTATCTTTTTTGACATAAATAATCACTACAATAACGATAATGATCTAAATGAAAAATATTATAATCTCTTTTTTCTGAATCTTTTATATATACTTCTAGTACATATCCATTACTTATTTTGGTAATTTTAACATAACTTTTTTCTTGATCAACTACTTTATTATTTTTATCAACCAGTTCCTCTATAATATGATCATTTATCATATCTTTTAATGTTACTTTCCAAAAATCACTTAGTTCTTTAGGTAATTTATCACTTGTAAAATATGATATAGCTGAATTTTTCATTCTTTCAATATTATCTACATAAGTCTGTGATGATAGCATGCTAAGAGAAGAATCACAATTACTTGTCCTGCAATCATCTTTACCATTTAATTGATTCCATTGTGGTACGATAAATCTTGGTAATAATTTAGCAATTATCCAAGCCAAAATAACAACTATCAATAATTTAAAAATAACATTTCGAATCGAATATCCTCTTTTTTCAAAGTCTTCTGTATACATACACGAACCCCCTACAGAATTTGAGGATTATTTTAGCACTCCACCTTTTCTTTGTCAAGGTTACTTTTTAAGTTCAACGACTGTAATACCTGTATTAAAATTATCAATTTTATATTCCTTTACATATTTATTATTTTTTAATGTTTCTTGTGTTGTTTTTTTGATTATTCCTTGTCCATTTCCATGTACAATTATTATTTTCTCATTCTTAATTCGATAATTATCTTCGATAAAATCATTAATTAATATTTTAGCATAATCTCTATCGATTCCATGAAGATCTAATGTTGGTAAATTACTATATAGCGTTATCATATCCTAATACTTCCGATAACATAGGAATAGAGTATCTTGCTCCAACCCTAGTAACTGAAATAGCAGCCGTAATAGATGCCATTCGAATAGCTTCTTTTAATGAATAATCATTTCCAATAAAGTAAGTAAAAGCTCCATGGAAAATATCTCCTGCTCCTGTAGAATCTAACGCTCTTACTTTAATTGTTGGAATTATTTGATAGATATTATCTATTTTTGTAAAGCTTCCATTTCCTTCTAATGTAATAATAATATTAGTTTGAAAATAGTCTTCTAATTGCTTATGAATATTCATTAATTGATCTAAATTAATTTCTCCAATTTTTTGATTCGTAAATTCTTCTGCATAATCTTTTGAACATACTACATAAGTTACTTTTTTTCCTAAATATTTCGTATCATCATTTAGTCTTCCCGCATCAATTACACTGATTGCATTTGGATTCTTATCTAATACTTCGCTAGCAGTTTCTGGATGTTCACCATCAATCAAGATTACATCTGCTTTTTCATTAACTTCTTTTGATAATTTTCTAATCTTTTCTTTCTTTGTTGTAAGAATCGTCCTTGAACCATTACTCATATTCGCAATAATATAACTACTAGAAGTATGATAATCTTTTCTTTTTTCTAGATAAGTAACATCAGCACCTATCTCTTTGAACTCTTTCGTTATTTGTTCTCCATAGTAATCATCTCCAATAATGGAACAAATCGTAACATCCATTCCCCATTTTGCTAGAAGATAAGCCCCATTTGCAGCAGGTCCTCCTCCACATTCAATTTTGTATTCAACTCGATGTTTAATATTTTCTTTTGGATATTCATTAACAGGTATAGTCGTATCATACGTAGAATGTCCAACACATAAATATCTCTTATTTTTATTCATATAATAATTCCTTTCTATATTAATTCTTTCTTTTGATAAAATAAATAAGTTAAAGTAATAAATAATATTGTTATCGTACAACTAATCACAATACAAATAGGATTAATAGAACATTTTGATATCACATTTCTGATATCAGCTAATGTATATATACTAAAATATTTGATTCCATCTATTTTGGTAGATAATTCTGATAATATATTTATGATATAAAAGAAGAAAACAAGTCCTAAACTAATCCCTAACGTTTTCTTTGTTCTATGTAAAAATACAGATAAGAACAAATTGAAAGCAAACAAAGGATAAGCAACAAACAAAGGAGTAATACTAATTAACAAAAATTCTTTTTGATTAAAACTTCCACTTAACGATAATCCAATATAATTAAAGACTCCTAATAAGAAAATCATAGAAAAGATATAGATAACACTAACAACAATTTTATTTCTTACTATAATATTTCTTTTGATAGGAAGAGATATTAAATACTCTATCGTTTTATCATTTTCTTCTTTTAATAGAATTTGTAAACCTAATAAGGAAGAATAAAATCCAACAATTAGATAGACAAACATAAAACCTTCAGACTTTAACCAACCATATGCTGTATTAATTGTTGTAATATCCATATTAAATGATTTTAATAATTCTTTTGGAAATACTTTCATCATTTCATCTAAATTCTTTACTGTATCATCTGTGATGATAAAAGGATATACACTATATACAATTAAAAATATAACAATTAATACAGTAGTCCAAATAAGAAATGATTTGAAATTATCTTTAAATTCTTTCTTCAACATAATAACACCTACTTATAATATTTAGAAAATAGTTCTTCTAAACTAATTTGTTCAATTAATAATTTCTCTATCTTATACTTTACTAATTTTTTAATAATCAGATTATAATCCATATTATTAAGATATTTAATTGTATTATTATCTTCTTTAATAATCTTCAAATCAAATTCTTTCTTGATATTTTGAATATCTTCTGATTGAATGGTTAAATAGGTATAATTATCTTTTTTAATATTATCCATCGTATCTTCTTTGATTATTTTCCCATCTTTTATGAAACCTATTCTATCTGAAATATTAGATATTTCATTTAAATCATGAGAAGAATATAAAATAGTAGCTCCTTTTTCTTTTTCTTCTACTAATAAATTATGAAAAACTTGTTGCATTAAAGGATCCAATCCACTAGTTGGTTCATCTACAATAATTAATTCAGGTTCATGCATCAAAGCTAAAATAATTCCAACTTTTTTTAAATTTCCTAAAGATAAATCTTCAATCCTTTTAGTTTCTGGTACTTTTAATTTTTTAGTAAGCATCTCTCTATTCTTATGAATATCTTTTTTATAAAAGGATTCATGATAATCTAGTATTTCTTTTACTGTCATAGAATCATATAAATGAATTTCACTAGGAAGATAGCCTATTTTTTCTTTTCTTAGTCCTTCATTTTGAGTCCATGGTTCTCCTAGGAAAAGAATCTCTCCTTTTGTTTTTTGAATAAGCCCCATAATCGTACGAATCGTAGTTGATTTACCAGCACCATTAGGTCCTATAAAACCATAGATTTCGCCTTCTTTTAGGAAAAAAGAAACATCCTCTATTCCTAATTTATCTCCATAGTATTTTTTTAAATGTTTTACTTCCAGTATCGTTTGATTCATTCTATCACCTGTCTTTATTTCTATTATATCATAAGAATGAATTTCAAAGAAAAAAAGATTACAAATGTAACCCTTTAATAAGTTATAATTATCTTTCGATAAAAAACATACTCTTCTATTTCATATTTTTGAATAAATAAATCTCCTTTTTGATATCCATAAGTTTCATTATTCTCAAAAAAAGTAAATTCTTTTAGATAGTTATCTATTTCTTTTTGTAATTGTTTTTTAGATTTCAACGAAAAGAATGTAGCAGCCGTAAAACAACATTCTTTTTGAAAATAAGAAAATCTAGGAATAAATATTTCTTGATTTTGCTTACCAATATAAACAGTTTTCAAAAAAGTCTTATTCGTTACAATAAGAAATAGAAATAAGCAAATCAAACAAAGAAAGATTCCTAATAGAATCATAATTACTTTTCTTTTCATAATACAAATCCTTTTATTTTTTTTCTTTATAATATTCTACATTTCCAATAACAATTGTATTTTTTCTTCTTTGATAAGTTACCCAATCTAAAATAATAGCTTTATCATTTTCCATTTTAATTTTCGTTTGAATCCTATTAAAGTAACATTTCCCACTATAATTAAAATCTAATTCTGTTCCAGTACCATCAGGATTAGTTGTATATTTTCCATAATAGGTACAATTTCCATTCTCATCTATTTCCATGATTGCATCTTTTATATATCCTTCTTTATCTTTTTTTGTAATTTGTCTGACATATTTCCAGCGACCAATCATAAAATCTGTTTTATTAATAGGAATTTTTCCTATATCATAAGAGAAAATTGCGCATCCAGCTAATAAAATACATACAATAGCAATTAATAGAAAAACTACTTTTTTACTCATCTCAATCTCCTCCTACTATTTACCATTATAACATGGTTATCTTTTTTAAACAATATAGATTTTTCTTCTTTTTTCAATTTTTTTCTCCATGAAAAAAGCAGATAAATTCTGCTTTTCTTATTGATTATGACATCCACATGTACAATTGTCTTCACACTTTTCTGACTCATTACCACATATACAACTTTCATCTTGACAAGTACATTCTTTTCCTTCCTGACATCCACAAGTACAGTCTGGTCCACAATTACATTTCTTTTCTTCCATTATTATCCCTCCTTACTTATTTATTATATCATATAATTATTCTCCAGGAATTTCTTCTTTCATTATTTTTTTCAAAAGTTGATTTCCCTTTTCTGTTAAATGAATTCCATCAATTGTATTATCTTTATCATTTAAAATGACTTCTTTTATTGAAATAATTTTAATATTAGATTCCTTAATTTTAATTCGATTATCTAAATCAATAATAAAAATATTATAGTCTTGATAAGATTCTAATAATTTTAAATAATCTTCACTCGTTAAGTCAGCCTTTTTATCAAATACAAATACAAGATTATGATTCATTTTTTCCTCTTTCATTTTATTCTTTAATGATTGATAAGAAAAATTAGAATCAATCATAAATTTCGCATTAGGGTAATCTTCTTCCATATATTCATAAAGTCCTAGTAATAAATCATTTCCAATAAAAGTTATCTTCTTTTCTTCTTCTTGTTGATGTTCTTTTAATTTGATTTCTTTTTGACGTTCTAATTCATCCTGATAATCTTTTAAAATAGCTTGAAATATCGTTTGAGCATAGATTTTACATCCATAAACAGTAGGATGAACTTTATCAGAAATCAAATACTCTGGATGAGCATTCGCAACACTCACCCAATCAATAATATGAATATTGGAATATTTTTCTTTAAGAGCATATAAACGATCATTAAAATCATCATAATCTGCATTTGTTGCATTTACCCAAAATACCATTCGATCACCCAAAGTTTCCATGATTTGATCCGTATATTTTTGATAAAATTCTCCGTTAGTTCCTACATTAAATAAAATAACATTACTTAGTAAATTTTTACTTTTCAACTCTTCTAATAAAGCATTTACTTGACTAGGTCTTCTATTTGTTTTTGCATCAAAATATCCATTTGGAAATTCTTTAATCAAATCATTGACTGCCAGTTCCATAATGGAATCTCCAATACCAACAATATTTAAATTCCTAACGGTATTTTCCAAATCTTTTTCGTTGTTTTCTATATCTTTTAATACAGATTCCCAATCATCTTGTTCTTGCTGCTGTCTTTTCATAAATTCTTCTTGTCTTTTTTCAATAATTAATCGATTATTTTCTAAGTCTTTTTCTAATTGTTTCATTTCTTTTGTATTATCTTTACTAATAATAAATTGGATTCCTCCATATATAGTAGTAAGTACAAGCATCAAACATAATAGAATTTGAATGATTTTATTTTTCTTTGTTTTATGAAAAACTCTATGAAGAATAATAGAAAGAATAAAAGTAACTACAATAATACTAGGTATTTTAAGAATAGATTTAGTATTTTGAAAAATGAAGATAACAGGATATTGTACTAAATAGATTTCATAACTAATCTTAGATATTTCATTGATTAGAATATCAAAAGTAGAAGTTTCTTTCTTTTCTATTCTACTATAAGATATCATTCTCATAGAAATTATAGTTACAAGTAACATACTAATAGGAAAGAAACTAGATTGAAAGTCAATTATAATAAAGAAAACAAAAAGTATTCCTAAATAAATATAGAATAGAAGGTTTCCTAGTATTTCACTCTTGATAATAAATGGCTTATAAGAAGTATGAATCAATCCTATAAACATCCCTAAAAATAAAGAAAATAATCTAGTTAAAGTATGATAATATGCAGTCATTAATTGATTACTTCCGACTAATTTATAAAAACCGATATAACTAATAACACTAATCATAAATGTTACAACGATAGGAAGAGTTCTATGTACTTTTCTTTCCATTTTATGAAAAAGAAGATAAATAATTGGAAAAAACAATTCGAACTGTAAGATAATGGCAATATACCATAAATGCATAAAAGGAGAAGAAATATATCTTACAAAATAATCTAATTTTGCATTTAATTGCCAAAAATTATTATATCCTCCTAATATGGATAATACTTCTTGTTTATAGTTTAAATATTCGATTTTTGGTAAAATTGTTAATACTCCTATTGTTGTAAAAAGAACGATAATTAAAGGTAAATAGATTTTTTTAATTCTTTTTAGATAATAGTCTTTTAAGGAAAAATTTTCTTTCTTATGATTTGATAAGATTGCTAAATAACCTGTCAACACAAAAAAGGTACATACAGCAAGATATCCACCTTTTAATAAACCAACATGATAAAATAATACAGCTAAACAAGATATTACTCTTATCAAATTTAATTTTTTAATCACACTATTCTTTTTCATAACCACTCTAACTTATTATATCATTATTTAAAGTTCTCGTAAATTCATTTTCAAAAAATATGATATTTATTCTTCTTCCTTCTTTTTATCAAAATTATGTAAATCAAAAGAGGAATAAGAATCACCTAAATGATATCCAGTCATAGTAAACCAATTCTTTTTTGAAAAAGTAGATACCCCTTTGAACAATTCATAATCATGATAAGATTCTGCTTTTTCTTTTCCTTCTATTAATTGATTTGAAACAACTGACCCTTGAAATATAGTATATTCTACATTCTCATCTGTTATTGTTTCGTCTACCGTTATTGTTACCTTATTTCCCGTAAAAGTAACAACAATCTCTCTTCCAAAACTAGTTCCTTTCCATGTTCCTTGTAGATATTCATAGTCTGCATCATCAAATAATTTTACATTAGATCCAGCTGTTGTAAAATCATATCCTTCTTTTAGTACAAATTCATGAAATAGTTCATAGAATTTTTTAGAAGACTCAAACATCACAGTTTGAAATTGATTGGAACTTTTATATATTTTTTCTCCCGATTCATATTCTACTTCTAATCGATCTCCTATACCTCCAGGAAGTCCATCTACATGAACACAATGACCATTTCCTCTTGTCTCATGATTTTCATCGATTACTTGTTGCAAAAGAGGAAAAATAGAATCATCTTCTGTTTCATAGACAATAGAAAATAAACTACCATCTCTTCTATTATATTTTCCTCCACCATTACAAATAATTTTTACTTTATTCTTTTCTCGCTTTGCTCCTACATAAAAATCTGTTCCTGTATAGGAAAAACTTACAATGTTTTTTGATTGAATTTCTTCATTCAATCCCTCTATTTGAGACTCATGTCTTCCTCCTGCCATTATATTCTGAATATCTCTATCTCCTAACATAAATACCTCCTTTATTTTCTATTTAATCTATAATAAACTCTAAATTATATTTTTTTAGTAATTCTAATAAAGAATCTTTTTCTTCCTCTTGTAGTTTATGATAAGTATTATTTAAATATCTTTGTTTTTCTTCTAAATATAGTCTTACTATATCTTTATCATAATTTCTATCTTCTGCAATTAAAAGAAGTTCTTTCAGATTTGATAAATATAAATCCATATTTTTCATAGAATCATAATTCTTTTGAGTGATTGAATTCTTATTATTAGAATAAAAATAAGTAGTATCAGAAATAGATGTTATATTAGCTCCACTTATTCTAACATAATTATGAAAGTAATTATCTTCATGAAATCTCGAAATATTAAAATGAATATCATTTTTTTCTAAATAACTTCTACCATATATCTTTCCATGTAAGTTTCCGTTTTGATATAAAAATAGACCAATTCTTTGATCGAATTCTTGAGAAGTTACCACATCATATCCTTCTTCTATTTTATCATATAAATTTTTTACCGCATCTACATCATAAAATGTATCATCACTATCTAAAAATATGATATATTTATTATTTGTTATTTCTATTCCCTTTTCTCTAGCAATCCCAGAACCACTGTTTAATTCTAGAGAGATTTGATTAATAGGAAGATATTTTTGATATTTAGCTAATATAGAATCATAATTATGATTGGAATGATCATCTACTATTAGTACATGAATTTTATCTTTCATGCTTTGAATTATAATACTATTTAAAGTTTTTTCAATGGTAGTATGAGAATTATAACAAGGTATAATGATATCAATCATAGTCTTCAACCTTTCTTAAAAATTCATCAAAAGAAATCTTTTTATCATAGTTTTTATTTTCTTCTATGAATACTTGTTCTTTATATTTAAATGTATTTTCTAAATCATTTTTAGAAATCTTTGGATATTTTAAATAATAAGGATATATTTTTTTACTATATTGAATAATATAAATACTCTCTTCTAAATCACTATATAATAAATAATCATAATACATAGATACTAAAACTCCCGTTACTAATTGTGGTATAAAAGAAGAATCAATTCCTCTTTTTAAAGCTTCTTCCAAAGCCCATATCATATTATCAACAAATCCTTCTAAACCAAATATTTTATAACTTCTGTTATTTTTTCTCGTAATGGAATTTTTATTATCCTTATAAACATAAGTAATATTATCTATAAAATGAATTTTAGGCTTACATAATAGAATTAAACGATTAAATCCATTATCTTCATTAGCACGAGTACAATTAAAATTAATATGATATTTCTCTAAAAATTCTCGTTTATATATTTTTCCATGTAACCATATTGTATTATATTTTTTGATTACTCTAACATGATCTCTTTCTAATAAGAAACTCGATATACATAAATCATAATTTTTTATATTTTCATATAGATTTTTTAATGAAAATACATCATATAATACATCATCACTATCAATAAACATGATATATGGTTCTTTTGTTTTTAAAATTCCTTCTCTTCTAGCTCCACCAGGACCTAAATTCTTATCTAATTGAATTTCTTCAATCGGAAAGTGTTCTTGAAAGATAGTAACTTCTTCTTGATAATCATAATCAGATTTATCATTAATTAAATATACTTTAAAGTTACTAATATTCTCTTGAATACTAATAGAACTTAAGGTAGTAAATAAAGTATTTTTGGCATTATAACAAGGAATAATGATCGCTAATAAAGATTTCATAAACTCCTCCATTTCTCTTATTATATCATTTATTTAATAGAAAAAAACACTTTCTTATAAAAGTGTTTCTTAGTCTTTATTGCTTTAGTTAAAATAATTTACAATTGATTCTTCATCAATAATATCTTCTTTTTGATAAGTATCTTCGTATTCTTTTAAATATGAATCTTTTGTGTTTATTGATAATGTCATAGAATTATTTAATATTTTTAATGTATATTCATCATCATATAGTTTTAAATAATAGGTTTCATCTTCTTTTTTTTCTAATACTAAATCCGCTAATAAATTATTATAGGTAAAGCGAATTCTTATTGAATTTTTCGTTTTTTGGTATCCGTAAATAGTTTTTTCATCATTTTTATAGATTCCATTAAAATCTGATTTTAAAAACGTTTGTTCTCCAGTGAAATCTTGAATAAATTCTTTCTTATTATACTCATCTGTCTTTTTATAACTTCCAGACTTTAGAGTAATAGAATCTGTTTTGATAACAATCCTTTCTTCTTTAAAGATTAAGTATGTATTTCCAGATATCATTTTTAATGCTACTTTATTGTCTTCTAATATAGATTCTCCTTTTACAAAAATACCATTACCTTCTACTTTATAATATATTATTTTTTCTTTTAAATAAGTTTTAATTGTTATATTTCCTTTTTTATAAACTGCGTTATAATCTATTTTACCTCTCATTAAGAATCCTACAATAATAAGGAAAATCCCTAGCAATAGCAATATTATAAATAATTTGAAAGTGTTCTTAATATTTTTACTACTTATATTTTTCTTTATATTTTTATTGTTTTTTGTCTTTTTCTTATCCATAAATAATTCTCCCTTTATTCATTTAATAACAATTAAAAATCACAATCATAATGTCCTTTTTTTGATTCACTAGTATTAAAATATTCTTTCCAAGCATCTAAATCAAATGTACCATCTTTTTTAGTATATTTTTCTATTTCTGTATTAATATTTCTAAATTCAGTCTTATCTTTAATATTAGAAAGATTATAAGTAACTATATAATAAGCTTCCTTCTTTTTATCATCACAAGTAACTGTATAAGTTAAATCCTCTTTACTATATTTAGTTTTATTATTCTCTTCTGCTTTTTTTAATCCTTCACAAAATTTTTTATAAGCTTCCTCATTGTCCTTATAATTTCCAAATCCATCTTTTAAAATATATTTAATTGGTTCCTTTTTATTATTTAATTCAATCGTATAAGTAGTTAAATAACGGATTCCATCTGATGAATCATTATTTTTACAAGTGTATTTTTTAGTTTGATTATTATTACATCCAGTACTCATCAAAATAGATACAGTAACTAGACTTACTATTAATAATTTCTTTTTCATGTTTCTTCTCCTCTTTCTCATTAATCTATTGTTATTATATCACATTATTTCAAAGTTAACTTATTTTTTTCATTTCCTATATCTTTTATGATAGGAAATTCACATTCATCAGGCCAATAAAACATTTGAGTAGTTCTCATATGATTAATCATTTCCTCTTCAATTTCTTTTGATAATTCTATTTTTTCTAAGGTTCCTTTATCACTATCATATAAATAGATAGGATATTTAATCTCCAACATATCTTCTAAGCATTTTTGAGCAATAAGAATTCTTTCTAGTAGTTTTTCTTGATTGAAACATTTATTGATAAATAAACCAACTACTGAATTTAAAGATAAGTCTGCATTAACTTCATTCATTTCTCTCCAATTATTTTCTATAATAAAATTTGCTAATTCAGCAATTGATTGAAAATCTTGATTACCAGCAAGAAAATTTCCTTCTAATCTATTTCCAGAACTAGAACTATCTGTTTTCGATATATGAAAACAATTAGCCTTAGAAGAATCAATTAAATAACCCATATTTTTATAGGTAGATATCCCTATATTAGAAATAATTAATGTCGTAGAAACACTAGAAAAAGATTCATTTTTCATAAAAGAAAATTCATTTGTCCAAATAGTACAATCATATACTATTTCATTATTATTTCTACCTAGTGAAGGCATATTCATTGCTCTAACTAGAAGATTATTTTCTTTATAGATTTTTTCTATCTCATTCATTTTATTCCTTCTTTCTTAATTTGAAAAAGACAAATATTACTTATTTGCCTTTTTCAATTACTATTGATGATTATTTATAAATAGGTGCTCCTGTTTGAGGATCATATCCAGCAATTTCTTTTGGTGCTTCTACTGTTGGTGTAGGTGCAGGAGCTGGAGTAGATGGCTCTGGAGTTACTACTGGTTCAGTTGGTTGTGTAACAGGAGCTGGAGCTACAGGTGCAGAATTTACTGGCTGTTGTGGAGCAACCATCCCATTAGGAGTAATTGGGGTAGGAGGAACCGGTTTTGGTTTTGCAGGTAATGGAGTATCACTTAAGAAGTTCCAAACAATTGAACAACCAATTAATCCTAAAGATAAGATTAATCCAAACCATAGTCCAATGGAACCGTTTTCAACAATATCGAAAAAATATGCGATATGGAATAAACCAAGGAATCCAATTCCTAAATATCCATAACTAACCAATTTTTCTTTTAGTATTCCCAAAAAATATAAGATATATACGGCAGCAACTGCAATGGCACTTAGTAAAATGAATACCGAAATACTCTTAGACATTCTCCATAAATTTGCACTAGCCCAAGATGTTGAATAAAATGGTAGGAATGTATTAATAAATAATAAAAATGCAATTCCCGGAATTACTAAACTAAAAATTTTCTTTAAACTCATCAATAAACACTTCCTTTCTTAATTATAATATATCATATTTTTATCAATATTTTCATCAATTCAAAATAATTTATTTTTAATATACGTAAATCTAATTTAAATCATATTTGTTTTTTTTTCTTACTATTTATTAATCATGTTTCTAATTATTGTTTTGTTAGGCATTAATATGACATTTTGGACTTTAGAATTTTAATTATATTTAAAAAAGAATTTGATAAATATCAAATTCTAAATTTCATATAAACAATTATCTAATGTTTAGATTATCATTCTTTTTATCTTCTATTATTTATATATTTGATTGCTTCAACGGCAGCAATTGCTCCATCAGCTGTTGCGGTAACTAATTGTCTTAATTCTTTTTGTCGATTATCTCCAGCAGCAAAAATTCCATCTTGATTTGTTTTTCCATTCTCATCCGCAACAATATAGTTATTTTCATCTAATGTAACTATATCTTTAACAATATCATTTTCTGGATTTCTTCCAATTGCAATAAATAAGCCATCTACATCTAAGGAAATAGTATTATTATCTTGATTCATCAATTCTATCCCTTCTAGTTTTGATGAACCATTTAATTTAGTAACAATAGATTGGTAGATAATTTCAACATTATTTTTTCCTTTTAATCTATCTAATGTTTTTCTATCTCCTCTAAATTCATCTCTTCTATGGATTAAATAAACTTTTTCTGCTAAATCAGATAAGTAATAAGCGTCTTCTAAGGCAGTATTTCCTCCTCCAACAACCGCTACTATTTTGTTTTTATAAAATGCTCCATCACAAGTTGCACAATAAGAAATTCCTTTTCCTAGTAATTCCTCTTCTCTAGGTAGTCCTAACTTTTTGGTATTTGTTCCTGTTGCGAGAATAACTGTTTTTCCTTGATAAGATTGTTTCGTTGTTTCAACTTCAAAAAAATCATTTTGTTTCTTTATTGTTAGAGCTTTTTCATACTGAATCTCCACTCCTAGATTTTTTACTTGATTCATTAACTTGGTTGCAAAATCAAATCCGGAGATATGTTCTTCTCCTGGATAGTTTTCAATATCTAAAGTATTTATGATTTGTCCTCCATAACCTTTTGCTTCTAATATTAATACTTTTTTTGCGGCACGTAAGGCATATATGGCAGCTGTTAATCCAGCAGGCCCTGCTCCTATAATAATAATATCGTACATACTATTCTCCTAAAAATTCTTCTAATTCTTCACGTGACAAGAAACCAACATTTCTTTTTTCTTCTTTTCCATTTTTCATAAGAACAATGCAAGGAATAGCAGATACTTGATATTCACTAGCAAGTTCCTCTTCTTCATCAATATCAACTGATACTATTTTGATATCTTCTCTTGTTTTTGATAACTCTTCTAGAATGGGTTTTAACATTCTACAAGGTCCACACCAACCAGCATTAAAATCTACTAATACTCTCTTATCACTTTCTAAAACTTCTTTTTGAAAATTATCTTTTTTTCCTTCTAACATATATCTCTTTCCTTTCTTATTTTAATCTTTCCTGAATTTCTTTCATTTTATTTTGTAATTTATGGATATCAATATTCATCTTTAATTCTTTCTTTTCCATTACAATTTTTCCATTCACAATAGTTGTATCTACATAATTGTTCCAGCCATTGTGAACTATTTGAATAATGGGATTAGTTGTTGTACATTTATCAATTTCATCTATATCTAGTATTATGATATCAGCATTTTTTCCAACTTCAAGACTACCAATGAAATTCTCTAAACCTAAAGCTTTTGCTCCATTAATCGTTGCCATTTTTAATACTTCATAACTTGACATAATCGTTGGATCTTGATAGATTCCCTTTTGTAAATTATCTACCATACTCATATGATAAAAAAGATTCAATGTATTTCCAGAACCTACTCCATCTGTACCTAAACAAACATTAATACCTTCTTTACGATAACTACTAATATCACTAATACCACATCCTAAATTTAAATTACTAATAGGATTCGTACAAATACTTATATCTTTTCCTTTAATTAAATTGATTTCCTTTTTACTTAAAAAAGTACCATGAGCAATTACCATCTTATGCTTTAATAAACCATACTTTTCTAATACTTGGATTGGTTCCATCTGATATCGATTCTTAATAGTTTTCACTTCTTCTTTGTTTTCTGATAAATGAATATGAATTGGCAAATGATATTTTGTAGCAAGATGTTCTCCTTTTATAAGAGAATCTATATTTGTTGTATATAGAGAATGAATTCCTATCGATAATTTTATTAAATCATTTTTATTTGACTGATACAATTCTTCAAAATCTTTTTCTCTTTTATCCCATTCTTCTTTTTCTCCAATTAAGCATCTTCCATAGACTCCTCGTATTCCTGTTTCAGAAAAAGCTTTCATACTTCCTTTCCAATTATAATACATATCATTAAAACAAGTAGTTCCTGTTTTTATCATTTCTATGATAGATAATAAGGTTGTATCATACATATCTTCATCAGTTAACTGATCTTCTATTGGCCAAATATATTCTTTTAACCATTTGTCTAATGGATAATTATCATTGGTACCTTTAAAAATACTCATTCCTAAGTGAGTATGACAATTGATTAATCCTGGTAATACATACCTATCTTTGGCATCTATTATTTTATCATAACTTCCTTTATAATTTTTTCCTATAAATAGAATTATGTCATTTTCAATGACAATATCTTCTTGGGTTATGATTTCTTTTTTTTCATCCATTGATATTACATATCCATTTCGAATCCATATTTTCATAACACCCCTCCTAATATTATTGTATCATAAAAGACTAGAATATCTAGTCTTATACTTATTATCTACTTCCTAAATTGTATTTTAATACTTTTTGTTCTTCATAGGGTACAATGGTAACCATATTTCTATTTTCTTTTGAAACATATAATGATTCATCTGCTGTTGTAACCATCTTTTCTACAATAGAATCTCCAAATACTGCGCCAAAACTCATACTTAATTGAATATTTGGATACTCTTCTATCTTAATTTTTTCCACTTTTTCTCTCATCTTTTCTAGTAACGTTTCTAAAGCTTCTTTTGTTATTTCTTGAAATGAAATAATAAATTCATCTCCACCATATCTAATAATCTCATCTGTTTTTCTAACACAAGATTTTAATGCTTTAGAAATCATCATTAATACTTGATCCCCTACTTGATGACCATAAGTATCATTAACTGTTTTAAAATAATCAATATCTGCCATCACTAATCCTTGACATTTTTGAGCAACTAATTCTTCATCGTAATACTTTCTATTCTTTACTTTCGTTAAAGAATCGGTAAAGATTATTTCTTTCATTTCTTCAATTCTTTTCTTCTGTTCAGAAAAACCTATTAGTACATACTTTTTTCCAGTACGAATTAATTTTGTTTCTCCGTATTCTTTAAATTCATTTCTATAGATTAAGGATTTACTAGCACCTGATTTTATACTTTTTAAATTATCAATTGAAAAGAATTCTTTGGTTACTTTCCTATCTTTTTGATAGATTCCATTATCAATATAATAATTAATTAAATTATGATAAATAGGTTCCATATTTCCTTCGTTTAATACATTGCTTGATCGCTCACTAGTTCTTAAAAATTCTACATGTTCATTATCTAAATTTACAGAACATACGGTTGTATATTCAGCCATTAAAGCATCCACTATACTATTTAACTTAGAATTTTCTCTTTTTGTTTTTCTTAAGGCTTTTATTCGTTTAACATCCTTATCAACATTTTCTACGATACATAATACATATCTAAGTGGAACTTCTTCATCTAGTTTTACAAACATAGTATTACACCAACCAAGATACTTTCCTTGAAACATTTGAGATAACATTTTTTTATCTTTTAATCTTTCAGGAAGTGTTTCTAATGTAGTAAATTCTTTTATCGAATCTAATGTTTCTGGTGCAGATACATTTTCCATTACAAAGGAAACAATTTCTTGAGCGCTTGAAAAATTCTCTGATAATTGTCTAATTCTTTCATTTGTTTTTATAGGAATTAATTTATTTTCTTTCAAATCAAATAAGTGAACAGATATAAATAGTTCACTAGTTGCTTGAATTATTTTTAAAATATTATCAATATGATTAAAAAAATCATGATTTAATTCTTCATTATTTGATATCAAGTTTATCATCCTTTTCTATTATAATTATAGTTTGTATAAAAACATCTAGCAATTACAGTATTTTTTGTCTCATAATCTGTATAAGAAGATTCCTTAGGAAAGGAAAGACTTAAATAATCTATACTTGCCCTTCAATTCCTAATAATTAATTACTAGTATACTTATTATATGTAATATCCTTAATCATTTTCATTCTTCGTCATCTCTCCGATTGTATTTTAACGCAAAAAAACAAATATTTTCATTGATAATAGATGACAAAATAATACTGAGATTTCTCTCAGTATAATAATTAACGTCTTCTTTCAACATTATATTTTTGATACATTAATGTTTTATCCTTTTGCATGATCTCATCTGTTCTCATAAATGTCTGTTTAAAATAATCCCCTGGATTATGTTTAACAATACCACAATTAATACCAAGTGGAATCGTATCATCTATTCCGATATCAATCAAATGTGATTCATCTGTTGCTAGTGAAGATTTAATACTAGCTAATTGATAGTTTTCAACGGTAGTAAGAAGAACAAATTCATCTCCTCCTACACGATATACACAGTGACCAGTTTCTTGAAAAGATTCAATGCCATTTTCATCTTGTTTCACTTTTTCTTTTGGCCAATATTTTCGTAATATATCAGCAGCTTTCTTGATATACTCATCACCTTTGGTATGTGTATAATTATCATTTATCTGTTTTAATTGGAATAAATCAAATACTCCAACAACTAAATTGTCATCATTCTCATCAATAGAATGAGTTCTCATTTCGTAAGAATTTCTATTATCCAATCCTGTTAACATATCAGTAGTAATTGCTCTTACATTTCTTTCATAACTTGCAGTTCTTTTTAGAATAATAGACATAGTATCTTTTAATCGATTCCAGAATTGAGGCTCTAACTC
This sequence comes from uncultured Erysipelotrichaceae bacterium, assembly GCA_902797265.1. Taxonomy (GTDB): domain Bacteria; phylum Bacillota_I; class Bacilli_A; order RF39; family UBA660; genus UBA3789. The sequence goes on along the minus strand of CADBSF010000045.1, from coordinate 24,841 downwards.
TTTATCTTGTTTCGTATTTAATATAGATAAGATACAATCATCTTTATCATCTATATTAATATGAATTAAAATCATATTCTTTAATCGTGTTGATAAATTTAATTCTAAATCAAATACTTCTTTTTGTTTTGTTAAAGTACTTGTCTTATTAATAATACAACTAACTGGTTGTATTAACTCAGTCATACCACTATCTGACATCTTATATACGTAACTTCCATCATTATTTTTACGAAATAAAGCAATATTACCAGAACTTAAATGTCTTCTTAATAGAAATAATGATTTATTTAAACCATCTTTTACATTATCTGTTTTTAACGATTGCATCATCATTTCATAGAATAAATAGAATACATCAGATCGAATTAATTTAATTTCTGGACTTAATATATTATCTTGTGTCATTTTATTTAACCACCTCTTTTGAAAACGTGTTAATTATACCATAAATATGGAATTTTGTAAAGTAAATAAAGCATTTTACTACTAAAAAAGGAAAGAAAATGCTTTTTTCTTTCCTAAATTTTACTTCTTTTTATATAAGGAAGGAATAACCCAATATAATTCTTTTTATTCAGAAATATTTTCCTTTTCTTCTCCTATAATATAAGAAGTTGCATCTTTAAATCGATCCACATTTGGATTATATTTTAGAGAAGATTTTACATCTTCTTGCTCTTCTATTTCCTTTTTATCATTTTTCGTATTAAAAATATAATCTAATTTTTCTTTTATTTGATCTTTATTAAATGGTTTTGCAAGATAATCAACAAATCCTTCGGCTAAGTATTTTTCTTTTGCTCCTGTAATAGCATCTGCTGTTAAAGCTATTGTAGGAATATGAAAATTAGGATTTTCTTTTAATTTATTAAGGGCCGTTTCTCCACTCATATTAGGCATCATAATATCCATTAATATGAGATCATATTCGTCTCCTTTTTGAACTTTACTTAAACACTCTTCTCCATCATAACACTCATCTATTACTAATGAAAAGTCTTGTAATGCCCTATATGCAACTTTAATATTTAGTTTGTTATCATCAACGATTAAAATTCTTTTATTCATAAAGGAAGAAATATCTCCATCAGTAGAAATCACTTCATTCTCTTTATTATCTTCTTCTAAGATTTCTAGAGGAGTTATGCTAGAAGTTGGATTTGGATGATTCATAATACTGATTTTTTGAGGAATTTGTACCAAAAATAAGGATCCTTTTCCGAATTGAGATTGAACATTTATCTTTCCACCCATCATTTCTACTAATGCTTTTGTAATTGCTAATCCTAATCCAGTTCCTTCTGTTGTAGTATTCTTTTCAATATCTAATCGTTCAAATTTAGAAAATAATTTATTTATATTTTCTGCTTTAATTCCTCTACCAGTATCTTTTACACTAATCATTAAATTACAGATATCTTTTTGATTAATACAATTTACGGTTAATTCAATATCTCCTTCTTCTGTATATTTAATTGCGTTTGTTACTAAGTTATTAATAATTTCTTTTAAATGAATTTTATCTCCAATTAATTCATAGGGAATATCAGGAGCTAAATTTAATTTAAAATTAATATTCTTTTCTCCTATTCTAGTAGCATCAATTTTAGCAAGTGATTGGATTTCTTCTACAAAATTATACTTTACTTCGATAATTTCCATTTTATTTGCTTCAATTTTATTAATATCTAAAATATTACCAACAATCTCTAATAATGTTTGAGATGCTTCCAAAATATAATTAGCATCTTCTACGATTTCTGAATCAGCTGATTCTTTATGTCTTTGAATATCTTCACTAAATCCAATGATAGCATTTAAAGGAGTTCTGATTTCATGTGACATACTAGATAAGAAATCTGATTTTGCTCGATTAGCTCTTTCAGCTTGCTCCTTAGCAATTTCTGATTCTTTTAATAATTTTAAGTCTGGATTCTCTATTGTAAAATAAATGATTAAATTCAAATAAGAAACAATAGCCGGTAATATTAAAATAGTAGGATTAATTTTATATGCAACTAACGATATAATAATTAAAGCTACTAATACAAATAAAGGATATATTTTTTTTAAAACAATATTTTTAATATTAAAAATAATTAAAATTACTAATGCTAAACCATACATTGCACAAATTGCATAGGTAAAAATAGGTGCTGTCCCATAAGCGTACATAACTCCATTTTCATTATATAAATGAATTGGCAAAAAAAACATAATAATAGTAGATAGAATATCAATTGCAGTAACAATATGAATCATTACATTAATATTTTGATTTCTATTCTTTATCGCATTATAGTTATAGATAAATAATAAAGATGTCCAAAAAATATAAGTTGTAAAATCTAATTTATTACAGATAACAGCAAGACTTTCTGTTCCCAATAATCCATATCCGATACATACAATAATAATCATAAGTATCGTATCCATTAAACTTAATAGTAACATGGATAAAAAGATAGAATTATCAATAGTTTTCATTTTCTTTTTTGATAAAAATACTACAAGTAAAAATATGGTAATAAATAATGCACAAATCGTAAAGTGTAAATGATGCATAGTTTCACCTCTTCAACCTATAATTAACTTTGGAATAAATCAATTTCTTTTCAAATGTTTCTACTGGATGAACTTGTTCTCCAATCGTTAATATTCTTTCTAATTCTTTTTCATCAATATCATCTGTTTTACGAATAACAGACATTTCATAATCAACATCAAAATTTCTATAACTTTTGATTGTTTTCTTTAACCATTCTTCATAAGAAATCTCTTGATATAATAATTGATATTTGGAACTATTTATAATATCACTTCTTAACTTTTCCATTATATGAGTTAGTTCTTCTGATGACTTCTTAATATCATCTTCTGGTCTAACATAAAACGGTTCTCCAAATTTTACAAAACAATTATTTGAATTATATACCAATCCAATAGGAATAATCGGTCTGCTTGTTTGTTGAGCAATTATGATATCTCCCCATTTTCTAGGTAACATCAATCGTTTATCAAACAAGTTCCAAGTACTTTCAGGAAAAATCAACATATGATATCCTTGGTCTACTCCATCAATTGCTTGTGAAATAGCATTCTTTCCACTTGATTTAGATTTTCTATCGAGATAAATACAACCATTTAATTGATTTAATTTATCAACGATTGGGTCGTTAATCATCGTATAATCAGCCATAATGAAAAAATGATTTTTAATTAACTGCGCTAATATCATAAAATCATTAGCATTGGAATGATTAGCAGAAAAAATACAGTTTTTTTCATCAAAAGGCAAAGTCATTTCATTTAACTTATGAATTCTCGTTGGATTTAATCTCGCTACATTTAAAAGCAAAGAATGTATTTTTTCTTTATCTTTAAAGTCAGCTAATTGATCTTTTAAATTTCCATAATACTCTAATGCTTCTAATTGATATTCAACTCTTTCATTTTCTTTCATCTTCTTTAGTTGTTTCTTATCTAATTCTTTAAAATTTACCATAGTACCCCACTTCATTTCATCATTTCATATATATCATACCATAGATATTCAAATATTTATGATAAAAGTAGTGATTTTATTAGATTTCTATAAAGTAGATAAATGATTCATTAATTTCGTAATATTTTCTTCTTCCATTCCAAGAGATAATAAATACTTTCTAGCATAAGTAGAATAATCTTCTATTTTAGATAGATCATTATCCTTTTCTTCGTCTCCAATCATATGATGTAACATGATATCAATATTTTTTCATATAAAATTCTCCTTACTTCTATTATATCAATTATTAAGAAAAAACAAATAGTTTTATCAAAAAGTGTGATAGTTTAAATACTATCCCATTTTTATTTTTTTTAAGCAAAGGCACTTTCCTTATAAATAAAAAAAGAAAAGACTACCATTCTAGTCTCTTCCTTTACTAATCTTATGAGCTATTTCTAAAGCTAAGATAGCTACTTCTTTTTTCTTATCTATATTAGTAAGTTCACTAATACTTCTCTCATCCCACTCCACACCATCTAGGTTATCTCCTGCATAATAGAAGGTAAAGTAATCCATTTCCAAATATTTACATACCGCAGCAATGGTTGCTCCTTCCATTTCTACTGTTTTTACATTTAGACTTTTAAAATACTTAATCTTATCTCTTGTTTCTCTATAGATAGCGTCTGTTGTCCAAGTAGCTCCCATTGTATAATCAAAATGATATTTATCTAATATTTTTATAAAATCTTCTTTATATTTTGGATTAACTTCAATGGTATCACTAGCTTCTACATAATGATAACTGGTTCCTTCTTCTCGATAAGCAAGATTAGGAATGATAATGGAACAATCTTCAATACTAGAATCTAGTACACCACAATTTCCAAATATTACTACCGTTTCTACTCCTTGAGCATGTAATTCTTCAATATCTCCTGCTGTAACAGGAGAAGTTACACCTGCCATATAAAAAGTAAATAGTTTTTTCTTATATTCTAAAATATATACTTTTTTATTCAGATTAGCGGTACTTAAATAACCAACTTCTCGACATTTGAATTTTTCTACGATATCTTGAAATAAATGTTTTGAAAAAACACCAATAGCTACTTTAGGTAATTGAATATTTTTATCTTGTCCTTTTTCCACTTTCATTCCTTTCGGTTTAATTAGTGGTTCTTGTTCTCCCAAACGTATCATAAAATCATCTCCTTTTAACTAATAAATTAAAAATTTTTAAACAATATTATACTTCATTAGCATATTTGTTATTTCATTTATAGTTTAATATTGTTCGATAATTGTCAATACAATTTAAAAATAAATTATCTTCTCCAGAATAAATCGTTCTTCTATTTAATTTATCTTGATAAGTAATAAGATTTGCAATTCTATGAGAATTAGAATAACCATAATTTAATGTTGTATCAATATCTTCTATGAATAAAACATGACTATTACTATCGGAATATCCCGTTAAGATATTGAATTTATTATTGTTATTAGAATCTACTTGAAATGTGAAACCTGCTAAACTAGTAGTTACCCTATTAAAAGTATTTTCCAATCCAAGTTGATCATTATTTAAGTCTAAATTTGCATTTTGATATAAATTTTTATCATTTGTAATCGTAGATAGTATTTCTCCCTTTATATCATAATCAATAACTGGTTTATTGTAAGAATCTTTAGAAATGTTTGCATCAAAATTAAACTTAGCTGAATTAGTTTCCGTAACAAGACTACTTATATCAAAACTACTAGTAACAGGTATATCTTTTCCTAGTTTATTCTCAATATCACAATCTTTGAATAATGAGTTATTTGCAATCTTACTATTTTTCAAATATTCACTTATTTTTGATATAGATTCTGATAATCTTGATGTACTATCATCAAAATGATATGATGACATATCAACATCAGTAGTATTCAATTCAGTTGAAATTGAAATTTTAAATTTTGATTGACTCTCCGAATCATTTTCTAATGCAAATACCCTTATAGGTAATAACATAAGAACAAATAAAGTTAAAATAATAATATATTTTTTCATATAAAATCCTCGTTACTTCTATTATATCAATTATTAAGAAAAAACAAATAGTTTTATCAAAAAAAGATTAGATTGTACTAATCTTTTTTCTTCTTAATAAAATACCTAATGATATAAATCCTAAGATACTAATACCTAACATTAATAAATTTTGATTAATGATATCCCCTGTATTAGGATTATTTGTATTGTTTTCTACTATTACTTCATTATTTGGTTTTTCTTCTTCTTTTTCAACAATTGTTAATTTTGTTTCAACTTCCCCATTTTCATATTTAAAGGTAATAGTATGTTCTCCAAGACTACTTGCTTCTAAGAAAGCAGCTTTTAATGTCAAAATAGTACTTCCTTCAGCTAAAGTCATGTTTTCTTCTGGAATAGGATTTCCATTATCAATTTCAATTCCTTTTAAATCAGCTAAACTACCACTAGCTATTAAAACAACATCGGTATTGCTTCCTTTTATATAAGTTTTATTTCCTTCCAATATTTCTAGTTTGTTTTCCTCTTCTCCAGTAATTTCAACGTAAGCTTCTACTCGATAAAAATGTTGTTTTCCATAATCTCCAGATGCAATATGAGTTCTTGCTTTAGGATCACTTACTCCATATGAACCACCGATATAATCAGCATCACCAATTAAAACAGCATCATTATCTTCAATTGTTTCATATACTCGATTATCCCATACTTTTCCTGTAGATTCCGTTACTATAATAGTTGTGACATCAAATTCTTCTTGATATTCTCTTGCTTTTGTTGCTAAAGTTGTTTTTGCTTCATCTATCATAACCAAAATGGAAGGATTAGATGCTTCAGAATAAGTTGAAGCTGCTACTTCATCATATAAAGTAGTAGTTGTTTCTTCTCCTGTTATCAAATTTTTAACTATTAATAATCCAGTTACTTCCGTTGTACTATTATCAACGGTATTATCAATCCATACATCTTTTGTCTCAGCATTAACAATTTTTGGCATGATACTAAATAAAGTAATTATCATAATTACCATTCCATAAAAAATTCTTTTTTTCATTTCATTCTCTCCTCTAATTTTACTTATAAATCTATTATATCATACAATAAAAAATAACTATCTATTTTTTTAATTTTACGTAATTGGTTGATAGATATTATTTTTTCTTCTTTTATTTGTTCTTCATTTTCCATATGATTACTAATTGCTTGATTATCTATAACAGTTTCTAAATATTCTATAATCTTCGTAATTAGTTCTCTTCTTTCCTATGAAAAATTATGCTTTATCTTAGCATCTTGATAAACATTCAAAAAAAGAAAAAACTAGAATTCTCTAGTTTCTCTTATCATTCAGTAGGTTCTTTTGTTTCTGCTATATTTATGAAATAAGCTAATTTACCTTTATAAGTAAACAAGATATCGTATTTACCTTCTGGATAATCCATATTTACATATCCATTACCCACATATTTATAATTATCTACTTCAGGAGTCTTATAATCTAATACAAATCCTCCGTTATCATTAGCTAATTCTTCTAATTTTGATAAAGACATTTTTTCTAATTCTTCTACTGTTTTATGTGGTGTAACTAAAATCTTAACATCATCAACAGATCCACTATATTTAGTATCAATATAGAATTCAATCCATTCATTTAAATAGAAAGATGAATTAATACCTTCTTTTTTATATCCTTGTGAAACTATTTTTTCTATGATTCCTTCTGATTCAGCTTCTAGACCAGCATAATTATGTCTATTACCTACAAGGATTATTCCATCAATGACAAAGTCTGTTTGTTTTGGATTTCCTTCCTCATCTACAATTTGAGTTAATACTCCCTCTTTGTAATCATATTCATATCCTGTACTTGTTGTAGTTTTATCATCCTTTTTCTCTGCTTTTTCGGAACTATTCGTATTACTGTTTCCATTATTGGTATTTGCATTATCTTTTCCTCTCAATAAGAAAAACCATAGTGTACATAATAAGAGTAATATTAAAATGATAATAATGATAATAAGACCAATATTAGATTTTTTCTTTTCATTCGTTCCCATGTTAGTTTGATTATTTTCCATAATCATTCCTCCTTCTTCTATCTTATATTTACTAACAAATATATTATAACATATCTTATCGTATTTCTATATCTATTTTATTTAAATTTTTCTTTTAAAAACTTTTTGCATTTCTTTATAATTATCATCCGTATTATTATCTAATAAATAACTCTCCATACTTATCTGCTGATAATCATTCATCAATTCTTCATATACTTCATGAAAAAAAGTAAATAATCTTCTTTTGGTATCTTTTTGTTTCTGATCAATTTTACTTCTACCATCTATTCCAATATTTTTGATAAATACATAAAATTTTTCCATTTTATAAGAATTATCTTCTATATTATCAATGAAATCCATATATATTTTTTGATTTTTTCTATAAACTAATAAATAATTAATATCATCTTCTATTGTATCATCATCTTCTATTAATAGTTCTTTATCATAATTTAATAAATGAAAGAAAGGTAAGTATAAGGGATGGTTCTTATCAAATTCAAAAGAGATTCTATTCATCCCTTTTTCTTGATTTACCCATCCATTGAAACCATAATCATCCCATTGAGATAACGTATAAGTCTTTATGACATCTCCCTTGTCTAGAAATCCTTCCATAATCGTATAAGTATCTTTTGCATATCCTTTAGAAATATTATAAATTAAGATACGATTATCATTTATTTGAATTCTTTTTTCTAATTGTTCCATACTCAATTTAAACTCCCTGTTTCTATTATATCATAATCTATTCTTTCTAATACAAAAGATACCTAATATGACTGTAATTCCAATAATAAAAATTGGAGCAACTTTAAAATAAATCCATTCAAAGGAATGCCATAAAGTTTTAATAACCATCCATTCTGAATCTTGATTATTCCATGATTGATAAGGACTGCCTAATAGTCCTAATAAGATAAGTGATAATAATAAACAAAAATCTATTATCACTAATAATAAAATCACTTTAGTTCTCTTTTTCTTTTGATAAATGGATAATTGTTCATTCAATCTTTCTAATTTTTCCGATAATATCTTTAAATCATTTTCATCCTTCTCTTCTATGTTCTCTCCTAGAATCGTACTTACTGGTGTTTCAAAAAAATTTGATATCATGATTAACATTTCTGCATCTGGAACAGATAATCCAGATTCCCATTTTGAAATTGTTTGTCTAACAACATGTAATTGATTACTTAATTCTTCTTGAGAAAGTCCTTTCTTTTTTCTTAATGTTTTTAAATTATCTTTTAACATAGAATTCATTCTCCTTTCACTAAATCACTTTACTAGAAACATGTCGTTGCCTCAAGCAATGATTTTTAACAGTAAGAAAAGATTTCCTATTAGGTTAAAGTAATAATCATATCAATTGCCATAAAAATACTTAAAATAATATTAATATAAGTAACGTTTTTTTCTAATTTTTGATAAAGATATTTCGTAACAGGAACAATTGTATACATTGATAGAATTCCTGTAATGGTAAAAATAGTAGACATTTCTAAGCAAACTCTTCCATTTAAATTCATAAATTTATTAGAATAATCCCAAATAATATGATGATAGAATGTGTCAGAAATAAAAGATATTATGTATTCCATTACTGTTACCGTAATCGCAATTCTAATGATATTAATAAGAATATGATCTTCTTTTCTAAATACTAGATATATAATGAAGAATGTAAATCCATAAATGGGACAATAAGGCCCATACCAAGCACCTGGAAAAACTAATTTATGTCTAATAATTAATGAATATCCTATCTCTACAAACCAAAAAAAGATGGATATTAGAAAAAAAGAAAATAATAAATAATTAAAGTTTTCTTTTATATACTTCATATATTCACCTATTTTAGCAATTATAATCTGCTTTTTCATATTTTTCTAACCATTCATCTAGTCTAAAAGTATTATCACTATTCATTTTTTGAATATCATCTCTTAAGAAAGAATCTAGATTATTGATATCATATTCACTTGTTTCTTGTACTTTCTTTTCTTTACTACAATTACAATTAACAATTCTCTTAAATCCAGAATAATTTTTTTTATTAATATCGTTAGTCCATTCAGTTTTTAAATCACAATAGTAATTACATCTATCTACTGATTCATAATAATAGATAAAATCTGTTGTATAATGTAATAATTTCCCATCATCATCTAACTTAGCTTGATATTTGATATCTTTTGTATAGGTATCATCTGTTACTTTACTACTTTCTTTTACTCCCTTTTTGGTACAAGTAAACAATGTTTTATTATCTTCTGTTTTAACTTCTTTACTACATCCTGATATTACTAATAACACAACTAATAATAATAATAAATATTTTTTCATAAAATTTCTCCTAGTCTTTCGTAATATAATATCATCTTTTTCATTATATCATATTTTGATTGATTATAATACAAAAAAACTAGGAGAGTCTCCTAGTCTATTCTATTTTTTTTGAAAAACAATCCAATTCCCATAAAAGTAATTATACTAAGGATTAACATCATGAGATAATTATTAATCCTATCTCCTGTTGCAGGATTAGAAGTATTTGTTGATAAATCTTTTATACTAAATGTTGCATCAACAGAACCATCTTTATAAACAAAAATTAAAGTATGACTTCCAATATTAAGAGATGATAAATAACTAGCGAATAAAGTAACAGTGGTATTTTCAGATGTTAATGCATAATTTGATGCATCTAATTCATTTCCATCAATTGTTATCATCAATAAATCATCGATATTTCCATCTGCTACAATAACTAAATCATTATTATTATCAAAATCTTGGTTATCTCCACTTACAATATGATATTCCTGTATATAATGTAATCCAAATCCTCTCGGATAAACTACTTCATCTGTAAATTCTTCATTCTCATCGATATTATAAATGTTTACTGGTAATATTCCATTCATATTAGTCTTGTCAGAAAATAACATATATAGACCAGCAATAATACTAGGTCCATATTTTGGTATTTCTGACTCATAATCATCTATCATAAAACGAATACCATTAGCAAGATAAGTTAATAGTAAAGCATCTGCATCTGTAAATTTAATGATTTCATAAGGTAAATGACTTTCTATAAATACTACTTTCTTTCCTTTTCCTTGAGCATATTTGATTAACTCAACCATCTTATCTAAATCTGGATCTTTTAAATCATAGTTATGATATTGAGCACGAATCATTACTACATTATCATAACCTTCTAATTGTTCTTCTAATTTTTCTAATGGAAGACCTGTATTATCATAGAAATTATACATAGTAATATTTTCTGGATACATAACAGTTCCATCTCTTTGTAAATAGGTAATCGCATTATCAAGAGCAGCTAAATGAGAAGCATATTCATAGAAAATAATTGTTTTTTCTTCTGGATTTAATGGTAACACATTATTCTCATTTTTAATCATCGTAACTGCTTCTTTGGTAATTTCAAATTCTTTCTCATGATTTTCTCTAGAGCTTACTAAATTCTTTGCTTGAGTGATTCTTTCTTCTATATTAGAACCATCGTATGATTCTAATAGTCCTTTTTTTTGTTTTAAAGTTAAAATTCTTTTGACAGAATCATTTACTTTAGCTTCATCTATTTCTGTTCCTATCTTTGCTGCTAAAGATTGAATATAAGCCAATAGTTCTTCTTTTTCATAGTCATAAATAAATGGCATAAGAATTATATTAGCTCCCGCATTGATAGCTCTAATTGTTGCCTCTTCTTTTTCAAATTGTTCAGTAATAGCTTTCATATCAAAAGCATCCGTTACAATAACACCTTCAAAATTCATTTCTTCTCTTATGATATCTGTTAAAAATGTTTTTGATAAAGAGGTAGGTACCGTATAGGTTTGTCCATCTTTTTTTGAAACGTAAGTTTCTTCTGTTATATTAGGATATTGTACATGAGAAGCCATAATCATATCTGTTCCATTATTAATTAATTCTTGAAAAGGAATCAAATCACTATTTTTTAATTCTTCATAAGTTTTATTAATGGTTGCTAATCCTGAATGAGGATCATCTTCAGCATCCCCTTCTCCTGGAAAATGCTTTAATGCTGTAATAATTCCTTCATCTTGTAACCCTTCCATAAATTTTTCTCCATATTCAGCAACCACTTCAGGATCATCTGAAAAACTTCTTAGTCCATCAGCTGAATTATTTGGATTACTATTTACATCCACTACTGGAGCTAAATTGGTATTAATTCCTTGAAGACTTAATTCTTCTCCAATTATTTTTCCAGCCTCATAAGCATTCTCTGGGTCATCTGTTGCAGCTAGTCCCATATTACCAGGTAGTTCTGTACCAATTCCTAATCTAGTTACATATCCACCTTCTTGATCAATCGAAATTAGTAATTGTGGTCCGTTATTTTGTTTATTTGTCTCTTGTAACAAATCCACTAATCTCATGGTATCTTCAATAGTTGTTGTATTCTCAGCAAATAAGATAACTCCACCAAAACTATAAGCGGAAAGAATTTCTTGAATATTATCCGTATTAATAACATTCGTTTTATCTCCCACTTTATAAGTTCTAAATGCTGGCATAATCATTTGAGCAATTTTTTCTTCATTACTCATCGTTGCAATTATTTCATCTATATTATCTTCTTCAGCAAAAACATTAATAATAGAAAATAAGAATGCAAAAATGAATATAGATGTAAAAATTAATATTTTCTTCATATTATTTCTCCCTCTGAATAATTTTAATCCTGTTATCCAATAACAACATTTAAATTTTATTCTACTTGATAAGAAAAAATAAGTCAATATTTTTTTCTTATACTAAAAAAGACTAGAATTCTCTAATCTTTCATTCTTTTTCTATTAATTCTTTCAATTTCTCTTCCATATCTTCTGGTTTATAGGTTGGAGAATATCTTTCAACTACATTTCCTTCTCTATCTACTAAAAATTTAGTAAAATTCCATTTAATATCTCCTTCTTTTTTAGCAGTTTTACTTATTTTTTCAATTGCTTTCATAGCCATCTTATTTTTCATTCCATTTATTTTATCTTCTTTTATTTGTTCTTTTAAATAAGTAAATAAAGGAAGTTCTTCTTCTCCATTCACATCTGCTTTTCTAAATTGATCAAAAGATGTGTTATATTTCAAAATACAAAATTCATGGATTTCATCATCACTACCTGGAGCTTGTTTTCCAAATTGATTGCAAGGAATATCAATGATTTCTAATCCTTTCTCATGATATTTTTTATATAAGTCTTCTAATCCTTCATACTGAGGAGTAAAACCACAACCTGTTGCGGTATTTACAATAATCAAAGTTTTACCTTTATAATTTATTAAGTTTATGCTTGTTCCATTTCGATCTACTAACGAATAATCATATATTGACATACTAATTCCTCCTAATCACTTACATCTATATCTAATTTTATTTCTATTTGATAACCTTTATATTTTCTTTGTATTTCATCATATATTTCTTGATAGACTTCTTCTCGGTTTTTTATTTTAAAATCAATAATGATATCAAAACTAATTCTTTTATCTTTTTCATTAAAATAAAAACCATGCATCTGTAATATTCCTTCATGAGTAAATATTATTTTCGTAATTTCTTTTTTGACTTCCATTATTTTTTTATCTTTTGTATTAATGGAATAAACTCCTATTGTATGTAGAACTACTCCATATTTTTCTAAGATATTATCTGTGATATTTCTTGATATTCGATCGATATCAGCTACGGATAAAGTATCAGCTACTTCAATATGAACGGAACCTAAATATGTATCTGGTCCATAATCATTTAATATTAAATCATAAGCCCCCTGTACTTCTTTTTCTTTCACAATCTCATTTTTTATTGATCTAGCAAGATGACTTTCTACTCTAACTCCGAGCATATTATCAATCGATTCTCTGATTAGTTCTAAACCAGCTTTCATAATAAAGATGGATAATAATACACCAACATAGGCTTCTAAACTTAGATGAAATACCATATAAATTATGGCAGAAGCCAAAACAGAAATTGATAAGATGGCATCATTAAACGCATCAGAACCACTTGCTACTAAAGAGTCAGAATTAACTTCTTTTCCTTTTTTCTTAACATAAATACCTAAAGTAAATTTAATGATAATACCAGCAATTAATACAATTAATGTTAACATGCTATAATCAGAAACTTCAGGATGAATGATTTTTTTAAACGATTCGATAAATGCTGTAATACCTGCATATAAAACGATAACAGATACAATCATAGAAGTCATATATTCAATTCTTCCATATCCATATGGATGTTTTTTATCAGGTGCTTTTCCTGCTAGTTTTGTTCCTACTATCGTAATAATACTTGATAAAGCATCACTTAGATTATTTACAGCATCCGAAATAATTGCGATAGAATTCGCTAATAATCCTACAAATGCTTTAAAGCCCGCTAAAAGAATATTTGAAAGGATACTGATTATACTTGTTTTAATCACTACTATTTCACGATTTTGATTCATTTTTACACCTCACAATCTTATTATATCATGGACTGGTTGATAATCGTTTTAAATTTTAATAAAAGAAAACTAGGAATTACTCCTAGATAAGTCTTTTTCGATTAATAATTGTTCCTATCAAACATAGGATACTTACTATTACCATCATGACATAATTTCCAATATCATCATTTGTATTAGGATTGATAATGTTTGAAGTATGATTTTCTACCATAAAAGATGTTTCTATTTCATGATCAATATAGATCATTTTCATTGTATGAGAACCAGTACTTAATGATTTTAAATATTGATTTTTTAAAGTAATAACAGTACTACCTGTTTTTGCATCATATTCAGTTTCATTTAATTCTGTACCATCTACTTCTACTTTTATTAGTTTTTCTAAATGTCCACTTGTTTTAAATGTTAAAGTATTAGTATCATTAACAATAATTGTTTGATTAGCACCTTCTGTTAAATCATATGGAGCATAATAGGAGTCTAATTCACGAATCAATTTCAAATTTTCTTGAGGGTAATGTTGTTTCATAATTTCACTGGCATTTTTTACTAAGGAGAATACATGATACAATTGTTTAAAATCTGCATCAAAGATATTTTCCTCTCCTTGGAAAGGATTTTCCAATCCAGCTGCATATCCTCTTAGATACTCATTCATATAAGTATTATTATAGGCATTAATATAATCATCATTCATCCAATCTTGAACATATAGATAAGTATCTTCAAGGTCAGGTTCTTCTCCATAACTACCAACATCAAATCCATAGTTATAAGCTACTTTTTTAGCATCGTATTCTCCTTTTACCCCTAAATTTTCTTTATGATAAACACCTAAATCATAATATTCACTATAAGTTGCTACATAGGCATTCACAAATGCTGTTTCATAATCTGGTCCATAATCATCACGTATTACATAAGAATTTTCATTTTTCTCTTCTCCATTAAAGCCAGCATCATAACCTATATCACGTCCATCCTCTTGACCATATTTCGTCCCCATTTCTTCATCTGTTAATAGATAATCTTCCGCTATCTTAGGATAATCTTCTTCATATTGAATCCCATCAAAATAGTTTGTATCATCATTTATAATAGGTCCAAGTACTCGAATAACAGGATATAAGGATTCTACTAGAAAATTATATTCTTCATTGGTTAAAACTTGACAATTAGGAGTATTTCGAATTTGATTCATAATATCTATTATATTATCTACTATTTTATGATATAAATAATCAGAGTTATGTCCCATGACTGCCCATACATAAGGTTTAATTCGATTAAAATTCTCTTTGTTATCCATGATTTCTGCTTTTAAATCTTCTACAAAGAAATTTTTTAATTTTTCACGATCGTCTGGAGATTTCGAAAAATAGATATCAAACATCTTACTAACAGGACCTTCTAAAAATTTAGAATATGTTTTTCTATCAAGACGAGAAGTTAACCAACTGAAGAATTGATTATAAAATTCATTTAATTCTACTTCTTCATATTCTTCTTGAACTTCCAATCCTTTATAGGTCATTATTTTTTTACTTGTTCCCATCTCTATTACTTGACCATTAGTATAAAAACCCCATTCTTCCGGATATACATGAGGAATCAAATCATTTCTACTTCTAATGGTATAAATGTTTTCATAAATTGTATTATCGATTGATGCTGAAGGAGATTCGAAAGTATAGAAATATAGATTATCTTCTGTTGCAGAAAATTCATTCAAATGTTGATTCATATATACACCTGTTAAATTCGTAATCGTTCCTGCTCTTGAATATCCTACCATCCATATCTTATTTTTTTTTAAGTGATTAGTTGAAATATATTCTTTTATTCTTTTCATTACCTTAATACTAGAATCATGAAATCCTTTGGCATCTCCACTTTCTCCTACAATAAAGTTATTTCCCCATTCAGAATCATACTTTTCTCCACGAACAGCTATTGCGATTAAATTTTTACCATCTACTTTTTTATGAGCAATAACCATTCCAATGGTATCTATCGTTGGTTTTTCTTCCATATCATAGGCTTTAAAATTCGAAAATCCAATATCTTCTAATAACTTTTTGGAATAGGAATAACCTCTTATTTCAAACGTAGAAATAGCTAGATTAAAAGACATTCCCATTAAATGTTCATTATATGTTTTACCACTATTCTTAAAATAATCATCACTATAATAATAGACTTCTTCTGTTTCTTCTTCAAAAGCAGGCATATATTTAAATTTACCTGTTTGAACAGTTTCAGCATTAACATAAATTGGTATAACCATTAGAATTATTATTAATAATAGAGAACCTTTTTTCATTTCAATCACTCATTTCCTTATTATCATCATTATAACATACTTTTATTCTTTTTAGAAAAAAAAAGAGAACTAAGTCTCTTTTTCTAAATTATGAATTTAAACTATTGTTATTAATTGTTACTAATACGATTTCTGTATCTTTAAATACACTTTCATCTTTATCTTCTGGTTGATAATCTTTTTCAATAGTAAATGCATCAACTGTAGTTTTTTCTTCTACAAAATTTGGATATAATTCTTGGAATTTTTTCGCAACTTCTTCTCCATACATTACTTCTAATGCTGTAATAATTGATTTATATGCACTATCTGATAATTTTTCATCTTGACCAATTTCAATAGTACTTTCTTCTTCTCCTACAAAGACATTATACGCAATATTTCCCATTTTACCATTTTGATTTCCATATTTTTTATTATCAATAAATTCTTGAATCATATCTAAATCATCCGCTTTTAAATAAAATTTATTAACATCAATTAATGGTATTTTCTTTGATAAATCAATCTTTAAAGATAATTTATTCTCATCAATTATAATCTCTAAACCCTCCTTATCAAGTGTGTAGTTTTTATACTCTTCAAAAAATGAATTAATATTTTGTGATAGTTCACCATCTTCATATCCATTTGTTATTCCTACTCCATTGATTAATAAAAGGATTGTTGTTAAATCTTTGGTAGTTAATTTTTCATTACTTAAAATGTCTCCCTTTAATTCAAATTTAACTTTAGAATTAGTATCATTCATTTTTGTTGTGATAGTTAAAGTATCTTTGGAAACAGATGCTTTTAAATCATAATTATATTCTTTATAACTTTTTACTGTTTTACAATTATTAATACTTTTGGCTATTTCCTCCAACTTAGTATTATTTTTACTACATCCCGTAACCCCTATCATAATAACAAGTATGATTGCTACAGCAATAATCTTTTTTTTCATTTAAATTTCTCCTTTTTTGATTAATTATAAAAAGTTTGTTCTGTTTTTGCAATTGAAAAAGCAACTAAGAATACTAAATCAAGATCTTTTTCTTCGCAAATAACATCATAATATAAATCTGTTGTAATAAGGGATTTTCCTTTTGGACTACTAGTCGCAATTGTTGCGAGTGGCTTTCCTTCAAAGGAAATGTCATATGTCATACCAATTTTTTCACTTGATGGTTTGGAATCAATTCTAATTCCCAAATCATGTAAATAATCCCATATCTTTTGGTTATCATACTTAAAATAAGATCTTTTAGACATAAAACTAATCAAATCATTCCCACCTTGTTCAATCGTAATGGTTTTTCCAATTTTATGTTCTTCCGTCTTATTCGTAATATGATTAATCATTTCAAATGGTGATGCTCCAAATAGTGAAAATTTAGTCATTTTCCCTTCGTATACCATATTGCCAGTTTCATCTTCTAAATAGAAAGCTTGTTTTACAGTAGCTAATTTTGGTTTTAATAGATATTTATTCATTTGCCCAACTCCTTTCTTGTTCTTTCATTTTATTATGTTTTTTTACCGCATTAACTGCACTTATGATTCCACCTACTAATGAGGCAACCCCTACCGCTATAATACTAATAGGAAGTATCAAACTTTTCGTTTGAGTGATTTTCTTAGGATCTTTTGGATCATAAAAAATGTCCATTTTGTCCCCTACTTTATGCTTCGATACATTGTCAAGTGTTCCTGTATACTCTTTACCGTTTACTGTATATGTTAAAGTCACGTTGTAAATAGTTGTAGTTTCCGTTCCTTCACTACCTTCTGTTGTTTCTTGTTTTTCTTCTACATCAGTAACAGTAGCCTTAGTCTTAATATAATTTTGGTTATTCATATTAATAACAAACATAAATATACCAAAAATAATAAGAATAATACCAGCAGGAATAAAAAATCTTGCTGTACTAGATTCTCGCATAAATGAAAATGTTTTATTCATCGCTTTTTTTTCCTTTCAATATTATTATATCATATTATTTAAAAAATGTATCATTTATTATTATCTAATCTCTTTATTCGTTAAATCTCTTTTTATTGTTTTTCCTTAATTGAAGTTTTGCTGCTTTTCCTTGTTCTTTTACTTAATATTTTTTTTGATAGTAACTTACATCAAAGCAAATATTTGTGGTCATAAAGTATAATTACAACAATGTTTGTGAGGAATTATTATTTATCATTCGTTAAAATTAAATCTCAAGAATTCCCGATATCTTGTAAAAGAAAAAACTAGGATAACCTAGTTTCATTTTCTATATCGTTTTTTATATTCAATAATACAGGTATTATAATTGCTACTATTCTATAATTAGATTCATTTATTATTCTACTGTTTTTAAGGATTCACTCATATTTATTTTCTTTAATGTAAAATGAATAACAACAGTTACTATACAAGTAAATAATATCATATATGTAAACGTATATAAATAACTTGATATATTAATGATATGAATAAATCTAACTAACTCTATTTCTACTGTATTAACAATATAATCTACAAATGGTTTTGCAAACATTAAACCAATTAGTATACCTATTATTGTTATAAGGAAGTTTTCTTTAATAATATAATTATCTACTTCACTATTAGTAAAACCTAATACTTTTAGAGTTGCTATTTCTCTTTTTCTTTCACTGATATTAATATATGATAAATTATATAAAACTACAAATGATAAAATACCTGATAATACTACTAGAATTAATACAACATTGTTTAAGGATTGTAAAATTACTTCTACATTTTTTTTCGCTGAATTTTTTGAAATAACACTTAGTATATGTTCATTCTTCATTAATTCTTTCGCTACTTTTTCTTCTTCTTCAATATTATTTAAATTAATATATGCAACATTTGGTTTATATTCTTCAAATAATTTTTCATATGTTTCTATATTCATAAAGATATTAGCTCCTACATAATTAGTTGCAACACCACTTATTTCTATTTTATATATTTTATTATTTGTATCAATAAACTTAATCTTATCTCCAACTTTGTAATTGTTCTCAGTAGATAGTTTATCTGTGATTATTACTTTATTATTTTCTAAATATAATTTTTCATGAGTTTTATAATCTGTTAAGTTAATAACATCATAATTAAAATCATTTTTTAATGCACGTAAGTCAGCCGTAAAATTATTAACTTTTACCGTTTGTATGTTAATTTCTTCATAATTTTTAATATACTTATTATTTAAAATTTTACTGATATTTTTTTCTTTAGAATCAAAATAAACTACTTCATCAACTATATATACTTCTCCAAATTGTTTATCGGAAATTGTCATGATTGAATCTTTTATTCCATAACCTGTTAATAACAATATAGTACATCCAGCAATACCTAATACTGTCATGATAACTCTTTTTTTGTATCTAACAATATTTCTTATTGTTATCTTATTTGAAAAACTTATTTTTTTCCATATTGGTATATATTCAATCAATATTTTTTTCCCTTTACTTGGAGCTAGAGGTCTTAATAGACTTAATGGTTTTTCATTTACTATTATTTTAACTGTTAATATAGATGGTCCAGTAATACAAACGATTGCAATTATTGTTCCTACTATAAATGGACCTATATTATATTGGTATACAAAGAATGGTATAAAATATAACATTCCATATATTTTAAAAATAAACCATGTCAAGAAATAGAATCCAAATAATCCTCCTAGTATACTACCTAGAATTGTAGCTAATATAGAATATATTACATATTTTAAAATAATGTGTTTATTAGAAAAGCCTAAAGATTTTAGTATACCTATTTCTCCTCTATCTTCAAGAGCCATTCTTGACATACTCATGATACACATAAATATCGATACTAAGAAGAAAACTGTTGGAAATGCACTTGCTAGGTTTTTTACACTATCAGAGTTATCTATAAAACTTGAATATTCTGAATCATCACCACGAACATATATAAACCATTTAGTCATTTCAATTTCACTTAATTTTTTCTTTGACTCTTCTATTTTATTTTCAAAATCAGCTTTATTTTTTAAGTACTCTTCATAACCAGACTCATATCGAGCAAGACCATTTTTATAATCATTGTATCCATCATAATATTTCCTTAAACCATCATTATACTGATTTAAATAATTATAATATTCTTTATATCCTTGTTCTAGTTTTTCTTTTCCTTCATTTAATAGTCTTTCTCCGTTTATGATTTCTTCTTTACCTTGCTTAATTTTATCGACTGCATCAAATAATTCTTTTATTTTAATAACTGTATTAGCATAATTATCTAGTAAATTAATGATATTATCGTAGCAACAAAGGCATTCAGGAATATTATTTTTAACATCATCAATATTATAAGCATTACTTAGAATAGACGAATAAATTTCTTCTCTTAATGTATCCTTGCTAAAAAATTCTATATCATTAACTATTTCATCATAATTATCTATATCTTTAGGAATACAATCAATTAATTTTTCTTTAGATTCTTTTGTTTTAGTTTCTATATATTCTTTTAAACAATTTAAGAAATCTGTATCATAGAAATCATCTATTAATTGATATATTTGATCTTTATATTCTGAATTAGTAAAAATATGTTTTAATCTTTCTTTAGATACAATTTGATCATTTAAAATATCTTTTATTGTTTCTATATCATCAAGAGTTAATCCATAGGAACTTAATAGTTCTTTAAGTTCATTTTCTCCTTTTTCTAACTCTATTTTAGAGTTTTCTAATAATTTTTCTTTTTCTTGTATTTCTAATTTTGAATTATTTAAAGTAATAAGAGCATAATCTAACTGATACTTCTTATCATCTAATAATTCTTTACTAGATTGTAATTTTAAATATCCATTATCTAATAAATTTTTAGATTCATTTAATGTATCCTCTACTTTTGATAATTCACTTCTTCCAATTTCTTCTTTTTCTTTTATTTCAATATCATATTTTTCATAAATTTCTTTATATCTTGATTTTTCTCTTTCACTTTTAATGGATTCTATTAACTTTCTTTTTTCATTTACTAAGTTAATATAATCTTTAGAAGAAGTTATAAAATTATTTTTAATATCAATATTTATTTCTGTGTAATAATCCATTTTAAATGCAGAATCATTTACATATGAGTAATATTCTACTTTTCCATTTCCTATATTTGTATTTCCTCTTGTCATAGAGTTTCCACCAATAAATAAGTATAATGGACTTGTTACTACACCTACTATTTTAAATTTATTTAATTTAAGAGACTCATCTTTTTCTATTTCTATATAGTCCCCTATTTTTAACTCTTCTTTAGTTAATATATTTTTTTCTACAACTATTTCATTATCATTTTTAGGAAAAGTTCCTTCGTTTAAGAATAATTTATTTATATTATTATTTATTCCAATTATTTTTGTGACATTAGAACCTTTTTTGAAGTTTGTTATAACATCTTTAGAATGTAAGCCATATGATATAATGCCTAGTTTATTTAGAGATTTTACATCTTCTTCTGTTAAACCTAAAGTAGATACTAATTTAATATCATAATGATTAGTAACATCATAATATTTATCTAAAGATCTAAGCATTGTACCTGGTGTATTTCTTAATCCTACAAATACGGCTACACCTAAGAAACTCATAATAAGTAGAGAAATAAATCTTTTAATACTTTTTCTAATTTCTCTAAAACTTATTGTTAGTAATCTATTCTTCACACTACCATTCTATTCTATCTATACTCACTGGATTCTTGTTTATAACGATATCTTCAACGCTTCCATTTTTGAACTTAATTACTTTGTCGGCCATTGGTGCTAAAGCAGAATTATGAGTTATTATTATTACTGTCATTTTATCTTTTCTTGATGTTTCTTCAAGTAATTTTAATATGCTCTTTCCTGTCTTGTAATCTAATGCTCCTGTAGGCTCATCACATAATAGTAATTTTGGATTTTTAGCAATGGCTCTTGCAATTGCAACTCTTTGTTGTTCTCCTCCAGATAATTGAGAAGGAAAATTATCTTTTCTGTTTTTTAATCCAACTTCATCTAATATTATTGATGGATCCAAATGGTCTTTACAAAGTTGTACTGCAAGTTCTACATTTTCTAAGGCTGTCAAATTTTGGATTAAATTATAAAATTGGAAGACAAAGCCTATATCGTGTCTTCTATATTGAATAAGTTGTTTTTCATTATAATCAGTAATCGTTTCATTTCCAATTATTACTGTTCCATTTGTTGCATTATCCATTCCTCCAAGAATATTTAAACAAGTTGTTTTACCTGCTCCTGAAGGACCAATTATTACTACAAGTTCACCTTTATCAATTGAGAATGTTGCATTATCCAAAGCTTTAATTTCAACTTCACCCATTTGGTAGATTTTATCTACTTTTTTAAACTCAATATACGCCATATCTTCACCCCCTTAAACAGTTATATATTATAACAAATAAATCGCTTTTTTTCAAGAATAAAAGTCTAATCGAAAGTGTTTCCAAAGTAGGGAGATTTATAAACAATTTCTTTTTAAATCAATAAAAATGGTTAAAACCTAAAAAATGCTTTATAATTAAATCGTCAAAAATAATCGAAAGCAAGGTTTTAACCATATGAAATTATACTATTAATTGACAAAGCTATTAATACTTTCAATGAAACTTTTAAAGAAAATTTAACCCCATTCAATTTAGAAAGTAAAATTAGACATATTGAAGATAAGTTTACTTTAAAACTATATGAGCATTTTTTAAATTATATTGATGATAAATTTAAAAAATCTAAATATCGAAAAGAAACTTATAATATAAAAGAAACTAGAGAAAGAACTTTAATTACCTCTATTGGTTGTATTCATATGAATTCTACTTCTTACTATAAGAAAAGGAATAGAATTATAATACTTCTAGTTTCTTTTGTTCTCTATATTATATATATACACTTCATGTATTTCTTCTGTATATCCATCATAAAAGCCTTTTGGCATACCTAATACTATTCTTGCACCTCTGTTATATAGTAATAAGAATTTATTATTCTTTTTATCAAAGCTTAATCCTTCTATTTCTCCTTGTTTTTTTACATCATCAAAAGTATATTCTTTTGTTACTTTACCTGTATTCATATTTTCAGCTAATTCTATTTTATACATATTATCTGGTTCATCTTCATCAGCATCCCCATCATCTGCAGTAACATATAGGTTTTTATCATAATATGCTATGCCTTGAATCCATTTAGGTGGAAAATCCATTAATATCTTACCTAAATATTTTTCTCTATCTAAATCATACATATAAATATTATCACTAGATTCATCATCAATCCAAGATACCATATAAACATATCCACCGTCTGGATCCACTGTTATTCCAGAACATTCTAATTGTCCAGTTTCATCACTAAATTCAAATGTTCTTTTTAGTTCTAATGTATCACCATCATATACTGCTACTTGTATATTTTTTCCTACTCCATCCATAAAATATTCAACGCCTAAATATAATTCATTATTATACACATCAATATCTCCGATATGATTTACTTCTAATTCATATCCTTTAAAAGGATTAGTATTCTCTTTAACAATGTTCCAATCCTTATCATATTTAGTTAAAGTAGTTGAACCACTTACCCAATAATATTTACCATCTGTCGCAATACCTTGTCTACCATTTACTTCATGAACTGAATCAAGAGAATATTCTGTAACTTTATTATTTTTCTTTTGTTCATTACTACATCCAGTAATTAATATAGCTATAATAATCAAAAATATAATTTTAATATTTTTCATAAAATAACTCCTTTACATTTTAATTAATCTATTAAATTTATATCATTTGTAGTAATTTCATTTAATATAAAAGGCTAGATTACACTAGTCTTAATTATAATTATTTAGATTCGTTAGTTGTTTTCTTTTTTATATTATCTTTAATTGCAACTTGTACCACTCCGTCGATACATGGTCGATTCTATATACTGCCGCTTTCTAATGTAGGCGATAAAATATTAGCTGATTTAGGATTAAGTAAACTGTTTTACTTTTTCTTTTTATATTTAATAATCTTCTGCATTTTTCAAATGTGAATTTTTTTTCATTTTTATCTATAGTAATATTTTTTTAGTTTTATTTAATAGTAATAATATTTTAATATATTTTAAAATTAGAATTATTAGCAATATTCTTTAAATATTATGTATTTTTTTAAATAATTTCTTTGTGTATTCACAATTATTCTTATCAATATCAAATATGGAACCATTCATATTATATGAACCAGTTGCACATCCACCACCACATGAAATAACACTAGGACATTTTATACATTCATCATTATCAAATCTTGATCTTAATCTCCAACATTCCCAATTGGAACTACCTATATAATTATCAGATAAT
>CADBSF010000044.1 GCA_902797265.1 uncultured Erysipelotrichaceae bacterium | reverse complement strand
AATTGTTATCAAACAAATAATTTCTATAATAATAGAAAAATTAATAAATTTAGTTTATGGGGTCACGATGTCTTGACAAACTACAAAAAGATTAGAAAATATCTTTTCTTAATGATTTTTTTATAGTATAATAAAGATTGAGGATAGGAGGATTATTCATGAGTGATGTCTATACGAGTATTGATTTAGGTACTAATAGTATAAAAATCGTGGTTGCCCAAAAAGTAAATGATAAATTTTATGTTTTAGCATCGGTAAGTAGTCCTTCTAAAGGAATTCAGAATGGCTTTATCATTGATATGAAAGATGCTGTTAATTCTTTGAAAATTGCTTTAAAAGAAATTGAAAAGAGTTTAGGTATTAAAATAAAAAAAGCAATTGCTTGTATTCCGCCTTTTCATTGTGATTTTGATATTGTTAGTGGAAAGACTAATATTATCGATTATAATGAGATTACAGGAGAAGATGTTAGTAAGGTGCTAGTTGA
Organism: uncultured Erysipelotrichaceae bacterium; assembly: GCA_902797265.1. Taxonomy (GTDB): domain Bacteria; phylum Bacillota_I; class Bacilli_A; order RF39; family UBA660; genus UBA3789. The sequence continues at coordinate 11,731 of CADBSF010000044.1, read as the reverse complement.
TTCCATTAAAGAGGTAGATTTAAAAGATAGAGAATTAGTTACGATTATGCCGATAGGATTTACGGTAGATGAAAAAGAAAATATTCGAGATCCAAAAGGAATGAAAGGAACTATTCTAGAGTCTAGGAATGTTGTTAGTACTACGTTAAAGGAACCATTATATCGAATACTAGAAGTATTAAATCTTTGTGGAGTAGAAACGGTAGATATTTGCTTTTCTTCAACAGGAGATTATTATACGATTAAAAACAAGAAATATGATGAATTAGTTGGTTGTATTATTAATATAGGAGAAGAATCTACTAATATTTCTATCTTCAATCGAGGTATTCAAATTAAGAATAGTTTGCTTCCTGTTGGTAGTTTTCATGTTGATAAAGATTTGACTTATGCTTTTAAAGCAAGAAGTGCAGAAGCACGTAAGATCAAGGAAAGATTTAGTTTAGCTCTTGCTTCTTATGCAGATAGTAATGATATATGGGAATTTTCTATTGATAAAGATAATAAAAAGGAAATTAATCAAGTTAGTGTTTCTAAAGTAGTAGAAGCTAGAATCCGAGAAATACTAAAACTTGCGAAAAATGAAATAAAAAACTTAACAAATAGAGAAATACGTTATATAATTATAACAGGTGGGTTAAGTGAAATAGCAGGATTTTCATATTTAGTTGACCAAGAATTCGGCTTTGTGGCGAAATCTTGTAACAATTTAGTAATGGGAGTTCGTCATAATGAGTTCAGTAGTTCTTTTGGTGCCATCAAGTATTTTGATGATAAATTGGCTTTAAGAGGAAAGACTTATAATATGCTATCAAAGGAAGATATGGATACCATCCTATCAACGGATGCTAATCTTACAAACGAAAATATAATAGGTAAGGTGTTTGGACACTTTTTTGATAACTAAGAGGAGGAAATATTATGATCGGCGGATTAGAAATGGATCAGTTAGCCAAAATCAAGGTCATTGGTTTAGGCGGTGGCGGTGGAAACGCGATTAATAGAATGGTTGAATCAGGTGTTAAAGGTGTAGAATTTATTGCCGCTAATACAGATTTACAAGTATTAAATACATCGAAAGCAGATGTTAAAATTCAAATAGGAGCAACATTAACGGATGGACTTGGTGCTGGTGGTAAACCTGAAGTTGGAAGAGAATCTGCAGTAGAGTCTAAAAAAGAAATAGAAGATGCCTTATCTGGAGCTGATATGGTATTTATCACTTGTGGAATGGGTGGAGGTACTGGAACAGGAGCTGCAGCAGTAGTTGCTGAAATCGCTCAAGGTCTTGGGGCTCTAACAGTTGCGATTGTTACAAAACCATTTTCTTTTGAAGGAAAAAGAAGAATGGAAAATGCCTTAGCTGGAATCGAAGAATTAAAGAAACATGTTGATACTTTGATTGTAATTCCAAATGATCGTTTAAGAGAAATCATTGATAAATCAACACCAATGTTAGAAGCATTTAAAGAAGTTGATAATGTATTACGTCGAGGCGTACAATCTATTTCAGATTTGATTGCGGTTGTTGGTCTTGTTAACTTGGATTTTGCTGATGTTAAAGCTGTTATGGAAAAAAGCGGACGTGCTATCATTGGTATTGGAATTGGTATGGGTGAAGACAGAGCTTTGGAAGCTGCTAAGCAAGCAGTATCTTCTCCACTTTTGGAAACTTCTATTGAAGGAGCAACTGATGCCATTATCAATATTACCGGTGGTGTTAACTTAACATTATTTGAAGCAGAACAAGCTGCTGAAGTAGTAAGAAGTGCCGCTAATACTGATATTAATACAATATTTGGTTCTGTTATTAATGAGAACTTAAGTGATGAAGTAATTGTTACTGTTATCGCAACAGGATTTGATAAATCAAAAAAACAACCAGTAGCTGATAATTCTTTCCCATCTTCTACTAGAAGAACACCAACTAGAGAAGAATATATGTATTCTCAACCAGAACTATTACAAGTAGATGATAATGATGATGATGGTGGAATTTTTGGAAATGGTGAACTTGATAAGCCATCATTCTTAAGAGATAGAAATATTTAAAAAGTACAATTTGTACTTTTTTTTTGTAAACTTATCCTTTCTTCATTGAATGAATGATAAACAATTGGTATAATACTTTTAGAAAGAAGGTAAGATATATGGCTACTGTTCACATAGAAAGTAGAGAAGAAGATATTGCTCCTGTTGTCCTAATGCCAGGAGATCCATTACGAGCAAAATATATTGCAGATACATTTTTAGAAGATGTAAAACTAATTAATAAAACAAGAAATATGTTTGGTTATACAGGATATTACAAAGGAAAAAAAGTAACTGTTTTTGCTTCTGGTATGGGAATTCCTAGTATGGGTATTTATTCTTATGAATTGTTTCATTTTTATCATGTGGAAAAGATTATTCGAATTGGAACTTGTGGTTCTTTCCATGATGATATTAAATTATTAGATATTATTTTATCAGATAGTTCTTTTGCCTATTCCTATTATGGTAAGTTATTAGATGGTGGAAATGAACAATTAATTGAGGCATCAAAAGACTTAAATAATCATATTTTAGAAGTTGCTGAAAAGAATCATATTCCTATTAAAATGGGAAAAACAATTACTTCTGATGTATTTGATTTATACTGTGATAGTGAAGAAGAATATCGTAATAGTTATCCCGATAATACTTATTTGGCAGTTGAGATGGAAGCTTTTTCTTTATTCTATAATGCAAGAAAATTAGGAAAAGAAGCTGCTTGTTTATTAACGGTAGTTGATTCCTTAAACGATAGTAGAAATATTTCTAGTGAAGAAAGAGAAACCAACTTAAATAGCATGATACAGTTAGCATTAGAATCAATAATTTAAGAAAAAAAGAGCATACTAAGAAAGAGGTGGTGCAGGAATGGAAATTATCAATAAAGACTTAGGCTCTTTTCATTTGCATTTTATTAAAACCGATAAATTTAAAACAATAACGATTAAAGTAATGTTTCATTCTCCAATTAATAAGAAGGAGATTACTAAGAGAAATTTATTAATTGATATTTTATTACAATCTTCTCTTCATTATCCTTCTAGAAGAGAATTATCAATCAAAGCAGAAGAGATGTATTCTCTAGATATCTATACCAATAATCAAAGACTAGGAAACTATATGGTTACTAGTATTTCTTTGGATGTATTAAATGATAAATATACCGAAGAAGGAAATATGGAAAAAGCAATCTCCTTTTTTAGTGAATTATTATTTCAAGTAGATAGTAGTAATTCTTCTTTTCGAAAAGAGAAATTTGAATTAGTAAAAAAGAATGCAGAAATGGCACTATCTTCTATCAAAGAAGATCCTTCTAATTATGCATTAATTCGAATGTATGAAGAGTTTGATAAGAATAGTAAAGTATCTTATCGAATGACTGGTTATTTAGAGGATTTAGAATCGATTACTGAAGAAAATCTTTATACTTCTTATTTGGATATGATTCATAAAGATTTAGTAGATATTTTTGTAGTAGGGGACTTTGATAATAAAGAGATGCTTTCTCTTATAAAATCTAACTTTAAGTTTAAAATGGTTAAAAAAGATAAAGGTCCATATGAGTTAGAAGAGTTAAAGATTCGTAGAAATATTTCAATGAAAAGGGAAGAAACCGATAATACTCAGTCTCGTTTAGTAATTGCTTGTCCATTTAAAAAATTAACAGAGAAAGAGAAAAATTATGTTCTACCTCTAGCGAATATGATATTGGGTGGGGGATGTGAATCTCGTCTTTTTCAAGAAGCTAGAGAAGAATATTCTCTTTGCTATTCTATACATTCCTTTGCTAGAAGACTAGATCATATGATTATCATAACAGCAGGTCTTGATAAGGATAATTATCCAAAAATGAAATCTATCATTGAAAATATTCTAGGAGATTTAAAAAAAGGAAAGATTACAGATCGAGAATTAGAAGTTGCAAAACAAGCTTATTATTCTTCTTTAGAAGAGACAGAAGAATCCAGTAGTAGAACTATTTTAGAATGCTTTTATGAAGAACTATTAAACATTCCTAATGTAGAAGAAAGAAGATTAGGAGTAGAAAAAATTACAAGACAAGATATTAGTCGATTTTTCAAAAAAGTTAAAATAGATACCATCTTTTTATTAGAGGGAGGTGCCGAATGAGAAAAATTGATTTAAATGGATTAGATGTTTCTGTTTATAAAGAAAAACTATCAAATAATTTAGATATTTATCTAGTTCCTTATTCTAATAAAAAGAATTATTATATTTCTTATGCTACCTATTATGGAAGTGATATTTTAGAATTTTCTACTGATAAAGGAAATTATTCTCCACCACTTGGAATTGCTCATTTTTTAGAACATAAAATGTTTGACGAAGAAAATGGAGAAGATCCCTTCCATTTCTTTTCTAATACAGGGACAGATTCTAATGCTTCTACTTCTTATGATAATACACAGTATATTTGTTATGGAAATAAAAATTTTAAAGAAAACTTACGATATCTAATTCAATTTGTTAATCATCCTTATTTTACAGAGGAATCTGTTACAAAAGAGAAAGGTATTATTGCGGAAGAAATAGCGATGTATCAAGATATGCCAGATTTTGTATTAGAGATGACTTTGAGAAATTGTCTCTTTAAAAATAGTTCTAGAAAGTATGATATTGCTGGTAGTGTTTCTTCTATAGAAAAAATTACAAAAGATGATTTATATCTTTGTTATAACCATTTTTATGTACCAAATCATATGTTTTTATTAATTGTAGGAAACTTTTCTATTGATACTGCATTAGAAATTATTCATGAAGAATTAGATTCCAAAAGAGAAGTAGAATTACCTAAAATTATTAAGAAAAATGAACCAAATAAAGTATCTAAAAAAGAGATGAATATTGTTGGTAATATTGAAAAAAGTAAATTAGCTTTTGGACTAAAGATTCATAGTAAAGAGATAGAAGTAAAGAATAATGAACTAGATTATTATTTAAATATGCTTACGACTATATTATTTGGTGCTTCTTCTTTATTTCGTGAACGAGTAAGAGAAGCAAATTTAATAAGTGAATTTCATACGTATTGGGAAAGTTTTGATTCTTTTAAAATATTCTATCTGATGGCTAGTACAAGGGATAATTCTTTATTATTAGAAGAAATATTAAAGGAAATAAAAGATTGTTCTATTGATGAAGAAAGTTTTGAAAGAATTAAAAAAGTATGGATTGCGAATGAAGTAAAAATGATGGATACGATAGAAGGATGCGTAGATATTTTATATGATGATATTCTAAAATATCGAAAAGTAATTCCTAATAAGATTAATTGTATACGTAATTTAAAATTTTCTGTATTAAAACAGATAATCAATCAAATTGACTTTACAAATTATAGTGTTGTAAAAATGGAAAAGAATGTAAAGAACGATTAGATGTTCTTTCTTTTTTTTCTATTTATGGTACAATAACATTAAGAGTTGAGGTGTTTATATGGATTTCAAAATAGAAAATGATTATGATGGTAATGGAAAAAAATCAAAAACTAACAACACGGTTGTTCAAATAATTATTATTTCCATTGTTTCGATTATCGTTGGATTGGGTGTCTTCTTTGTCTTCAATTCTTTATTTAATAAAAAAGAACCAGTGAAAGAAGAACCAACTGAAGTGGACGTTAGCTTAACAGATAAAAATGTTCAAATTCTATATCAATATGTTACATATGGAACAGATGGTGTTAGAGGAGAGAAGTTTGTAAAAGATCGATCTGTAAGTTTAGGTTCATTTACAAATGATGAGAAATTATTCTATGCTTTACAATTTGCAGAAGGAGAAGATTTTGAGTTTACTGGGGAATATGATGAAAATAAGAAAAAGATTTATCGTCTACCAATTGAAACAGTAAAGAACTATGCTGAAATATTTTTTGGACCAAATGTTTCTTTTGCAGCAGAAGGAGTAAATTATACTCATGCATTTAATTTCACTATTAACGATCAAAATATTGGTACATTAACATATGATTCTGATGAAGATGAATTTCATGTTGTTTTTGATGGATTCCAAGATATTGAGAAGAAAACAACAGGAGTTTTACCATATTATACGAAGCTAATTGGGGCAACTAAACTAAAGGATAATACTTTAATCTTAAAAGAAAAAGTTGTTTATGTAAAAGAAAATGAAAGTGAAGATTCCGTATCATTAACGATTTCTAAAGATTTTGAACATAATAGTATTATGGATACCAAATCAAATATTAGTAAAGAAAGTATCGATGATTATCAGTTTGATATTAGTCCTTATCTTGAAAATGCAAGTACGATTACCTATACTTTTAAAGTAAATAATAACGCTTATTATTTTGCAAGTAGTGAAATAACTGGATAAATGCCCTAGGGCATTTTTTTCTTCTTCTTTTTTCTTGAAGAAAAAATATTTTTTTGATAAAATTATGTTTGTTTAGGAGGTAGTTATGAAACAGGAGAATATTCGTAATTTTTGTATTATTGCTCATATTGATCATGGGAAAAGTACTTTAGCTGATCGAATTCTTGAATATACAGGATCAATTGATAAACGAGAATTAAAAAATCAAATGTTAGATTCTATGGACTTAGAACGGGAACGTGGTATTACAATTAAATTAAATGCTGTTGAGCTTTTGTATCATAAAGATGGAGAAGACTACCAATTCAATTTAATTGATACACCAGGTCATGTTGATTTTTCTTATGAAGTATCTCGTAGTTTAGCAGCTTGTGAAGGGGCAATTCTAGTAGTGGATGCTACACAAGGAGTGGAAGCACAAACTCTAGCAAATCTCTATCTAGCTTTAGATAACCATTTAACAATCATTCCTGTTATTAATAAAATAGATTTACCTTCTGCTAATCCTGAAAAAGTAATAAAAGAACTTGAAAATATTGGTTTTTCCGCAAATGAAATTGTTTTAACAAGTGCCAAAACAGGGGAGGGAATTATTTCTCTTTTGGATAAGATTATTGAAGTGATTCCTGCTCCTAAGGGAAATGAAAAGGCTCCTTTAAAAGCTTTGATATTTGATAGTTTATTTGATTCCTATAAAGGAGTCATTACTAGTATTCGTATTATGGATGGAATTCTACGTAAAGGGGATATCATTCGTATGATGGAGACAGGTGCTAAATACGATGTTGTTGGATTATCGATTAATACTCCAAAAGAAAAGAGTATCGATGTTCTACGAGCAGGGGAAGTAGGTTATTTATACGCTTCTATTAAGAGTATTAGTGATGTCCATGTAGGAGATACAATAACATTAGATAATAACCCTTGCTTAGAAAAACTTCCTGGATATCAACCTATGAGGCCTACTGTTTACTGTGGGATTTATCCAGTAGATCCATCAAAATTTGAAGATTTAAGAGAAGCATTAAATAAATTAAAATTAAATGATGCTGCATTAACTTTTGAAGCAGAAACATCTAAAGCCTTAGGCTTTGGATTTCGTTGTGGCTTTTTAGGGCTTTTACATATGGATGTTATGGAAGAGAGAGTCACTCGTGAATTTGGAATTGAATTAATCGCAACTTCTCCTTCAGTTGTCTATGAAGTAGAATTAACAGATCATACGAAAATAATCGTGGATAGTCCTCATAAGATGCCAAGAAGAGAAGTCATCTCTAAAATATTAGAACCCTATGTAAAATGCAGTATTTTTAGTCCTAGTTCTTATATCGGTCCTTTAATGGAATTATGTCAAGAAAAAAGAGGTAATTTTATAGGAATGGATTATTTAGATACGGAAAGAGTAACCATTCAATATGAAATGCCTTTATCAGAAATTGTATATGATTTTTTTGATCGATTAAAAAGTTGTACAAAAGGATATGCTTCTTTTGATTATGAAATCATCGGTTATAAAGAAAGCAATCTAGTGAAGATGGATATTTTACTAAATGGAGAAATAGTAGATGCTTTAAGTGTGATTGTTCATAAAGATTTTGCTTATCAAAGAGGAAGAATTGTTTGCGAAAAATTAAAGGAAATAATTCCTAGACAATTATTTGAAGTTCCTATTCAAGCAGCTATTTATAATCATGTAATTGCTAGAGAAACAGTTAAAGCTTTAAGAAAAGATGTTTTAGCGAAGTGTTATGGTGGAGATATTACTAGAAAGAAAAAGTTATTAGAAAAACAAAAAGAAGGAAAGAAGAGAATGAAAAAGATAGGAAGTGTTGATATTCCTCAAGAAGCTTTCTTATCGGTATTATCTTCTAAGGAATCTTCATGATAAAGAATTGTTATATTCATATTCCATTTTGTAAAAATATCTGTACTTATTGTGATTTTTGTAAGATGTTTTATAACCAAAATATGGTTTTCAATTATTTAAATGCTTTAGAAAAAGAAATTCAATCCACTTATCAAGGAGAAGAATTAGAAACTATCTATATTGGAGGAGGAACTCCTAATTGTTTAAATGTAGAGGAATTAGAAAGATTATTTCAAATATTGTCTATTCTTCATAAATCTTCTAATATGGAATTTACAGTAGAAGGAAATATAGATTATTTTACGGAAGAAAAACTACTTCTTTTCAAAAAAAATGGAGTAAATCGATTAAGTATAGGAATAGAATCCTCTAATCCAGAGACTTTAAAGAAACTAGGAAGGAACCTAGATATTTCTTTGACAAAAGAAGGAATCAAAAAAGCAAGAGAGATTGGTTTTTCTAATATAAACGTAGATTTAATCTATGCTATTGATGGAGAATGTAATCATCAATTAGACGAGGATATTTCATTTTTACTATCTCTTTCTGTTGAACATATTTCTACTTATTCTTTAATGATTGAAGATCATACAATATTAAAAATGCAAGGAGAAAAAAATATCGACGAAGATTTAGATTATTCCATGTATCAAACAATTTGTAAAAAACTAAAAGAAAATGGATATCTTCATTATGAGATTAGTAATTTTTCAAAAAAAGGTTATTATTCTAAACATAATCTATGTTATTGGAATAATCAGGAATACTATGGATTTGGTTTAGGAGCTAGTAGTTATCTACATGATAAAAGAATTACGAATACAAGAAGTTATTCCAAGTATATAAAAGGAGAATTCGTTAAAGAAATAGAAAATGTAGGAATAAGTGAAAAAATTGAGTATCAAATCCTATTAAATTTAAGAAAAAAAGAAGGAATATCTTTAGAAGAATTTAAAAGATTATATAAGAAAGAATTAATATCTTTCTACAATTATTCTTCTTTATTGAAAGAAGGATTATTAGTACTAGAAAATAATTATCTTTTCATTCCAGAAGATAAGTGGTATATTAGTAATGAGATAATTGTTAGACTGTTAGGATGTGAAGTATATGGATAAAAAGAATTTATTTAAGATGGAAATAGGATATTTAAAAGATAAGAATTATCAAGACTCTTTATTAAAAATAATAGAAGAATTACCGGATTATTTTTTTATAGAAGCAGCATCATCTACAGGTAAATATCATCCTAGTTATGCCTTAGGAGAAGGTGGTCTTTTAAGACATTCAAAAGCTGCGATGAGAATTGGTTATGAATTACTAGGAAATCCTGCTATTGGAGACAAATATACTTCTCGTGAAAAAGACTTAATGATGATGTCTTTACTTGTTCATGACGGTTTAAAACTAGGATTACCGAAAGAAAGATATACAAGATTTGATCATCCTATTTTAATGGCTAATTTTCTTATAGAGAATAGAGAAAAGTTTAATCTGACAGAAGAAGATGCTTCTTTTATGGCTGATGTCATTAAGACACATATGGGAGTTTGGACAACAGACTATAATGGAGAAGAAGTATTAGAAAAACCTAAGACAAAATATCAGAGTTTTGTTCATATGTGTGATTTTCTTGCAAGTAGAAAAGTATTATTAGTTCCATTTGATAATGAAAATAATATAAGTGTCTAATCGTCACTTATTTTTTCTTCTAATTTGATAATTTTCATAATTTTTGATATGATAATAGAGTAGAAGGTGATAAAATGACAAAGAAGAAAAGAAGAAACAAAGTAAAAGAAAAGATAGTAAAATATCGTATTATTTCTTTTGTTTTAACGATAATAGTTGCTTGTTTATTTTTACTAATTACAGATTCTTCTCTCTTTGTATCTAAAGTAAATGAAGAAACCTTTAAATATATCTCTTTTAATAATCGTAATACTACAGATATGTTACAAATTAATAATATAAAAAGAATGAGCGATGATAGAGGAAAGAGTAAGGAAAATCACAAATATATTGAGTTTTCTGCAACAGGAGAAAAAAATTTAGATTATGATGTCATATTATATCCTATTATTAATACAATTGATTATAAATATATAAAATATTCGATTACCAATCAAAAGAAATTAATTATTGATTCTTTAGAAGATAAAGAAATGAGTATTGATGGAGGATTTATTATTTATCATGGAAAAATAAGGGAAGATCAAATGAGAACTTTAAGATTATGGATTAGTAATGAATATACTGGAAAAATAGAATCGAATTCTTTTGAAGTTCGAATAAAAAACCGAGAGGAGAAATAAGATGGCTGGAAAGATAATTGTAATCGAAGGAACAGATTGTTCGGGAAAGGAAACTCAAACAAAGTTACTTGAAAAGAGATTGAATGAGCAAGGAAAGAAATGTATACGGTTTGAGTTCCCCATGTATGAGACACCTACAGGAAAAGTAGTTGGAGGAAGCTATTTGGGAAAACCAGAAATTGGAAATAGTTTTTTCCCAGAAGGAGCAGTTCATGTAGACCCTTATGTAGTTTGTTTATATTATGCAGCAGATAGAAAATATAATTTGCCAAAAATACAAGAGTATTTAGAGAAAGACTATTATGTAATTCTAGACCGTTATACTACCTCTAATTTAGCTTATCAAGGAAGTAAAATTAAAGAAAAAGATGATCGATTTTATATGTATCAATGGATTGATAAGTTAGAATACTGGCTATTAGGATTACCCAAACCAGATCAAACAATTCTTCTACATATGCCATATTCCTATTCATTGGAACTAATGAAAAATAGAGATTCTTATGATGAGCATGAAAAAAGTGAAGATCATTTAAAGAGTGCAGAAGAAGCATATATAGAATTATCAGAACTATATAATTGGAGAAAAATTGAATGTATCAAAGATAATAAAATTCGTAATGTAGAAGATATCAATAATGAAATATTAGAAATTATCAATGAAATGTAAAAAAAATAATCTATTTCTAGATTATTTTTTTTCATTTAGATTCATTCCTACTTCTGGTTGAACCTTATTTTGTAAATTAATTCCTTGTGTAGGAGTACTTGGTTTAACCTCAGTAGTAACAGTTGGATTTAAAGGAGGCATAGCTTGAGGAACCTCATTTGGTTTTACAACTTTCTCTTCTTTTTTTTCAAAAGGATTTTTAAATAAATCACTTAAAGGAATATTTCCACTTGGTTTCTCTTCTTTTTTAACTTCATCCTTCTTTTCAGGAGCTTTGAATAAATCACTTAGAGGAATATTTCCACTTGGTTTCTCTTCTTTTTTTACTTCATCCTTCTTTTCAGGAGCTTTGAATAAATCACTTAGAGGAACATTTTCAATTGGTTTCTCTTCTTTTTTTATTTCATCCTTCTTTTCAGGAGCTTTGAATAAATCACTTATAGGAACATTCTCAATTGGTTTCTCTTCTTTTTTTATTTCATCCTTCTT
>CADBSF010000043.1 GCA_902797265.1 uncultured Erysipelotrichaceae bacterium | reverse complement strand
TGGTGGAGCATAGCGGGATCGAACCGCTGACCTCCACGGTGCAAACGTGGCGCTCTCCCAGCTGAGCTAATGCCCCATTACTAATTGTTTTTCACAACCAGTAATTGAATTATAGCAAAGCCTTATTTTAAAGTCAACTATTTTTTATTACTTTTCCAACTTTTTTTGTAAATGACGACGCAAAAAATCTCTTTCTGTATAGTATTTTCCATCCTTATAGAGAATATGATTTTTTTCTTTATAAAAGTCCTCTACTCTATTTACTATTCTATTTCTTTTAAAATGATAATCATTTATCGTTCTTTCTATCAAAAACTTATACCAAATATTTGGTATTTTTTTCTTCTCTTTTGTAATCATAATCCCTAAAAAAAATATAGTAATCAAACCAATTCCTTTTTTTAGATTCATTCTTACTAATAAAGGAATCATGAGTAAATAACTAATTAATGTCACTAGAAAGAGACTTCTTTTAAAAGGAAGAAAAGAATCTAAAAGAAGTAATACTAATTTTCCTCCATCTAATGGATATATGGGTAATAGATTAAAAAATAATAATAAGAAATGATAAGAAATGATGAATTTCTTTTCTCTAGGAAGCAATAATAATAAAAGAAAAAATCCTATCCATTGAAATAATGGACCATTTATTAATACTAGAAACTCTTTTCTATTACTAGTATTCACATCCATATTTATTTTTGTAATTCCACCTAGCGGATAGATTATTATTTTATCAACATTTAGCTGCAATAGATGAGCCATTATTGCATGTCCTAATTCATGAATGATAATAAGAGAAAAAATAATCAATATATTCTTAAAATACGCTGTAAAAATACTAATAATAATAAAGAGATAAAAACTAATGCTAATTCTAAATTTGTTCTTTATAATTTAAATATTCTCCATTCTTTTGAAAAGCTAAGAATAATTCTTTTTTACTTGCTTGTCCTATTATTTCATTCTTTTCAATATAATCATATAGTTTAAAATCTTTAAAATCAATACATGCATATAATGTCTCTACTCCATTTATTTGTTCCACAATAATTACTTTTCCATATTCTTCTTTTTCTCCTAAAAAGATAATAATTCCACTTTCAATAGCGGGTATTGGATAATTTTCCTCTACCGTTAGCATTACTCCATTATTCATCTCTTCATATTTCTCATAAGAAATTTTATTACTAGATACTGGTACTGTTTCTTTCTTATTAGAAAGAGATAGAAAAGAACCAATATACTTGTCATATTGATTTCTTAGTTTCATAAAAGGTATACTAGTTTCATAAACATTTCTTTGAATCATTCCCCTTAATTGATCATTGTTTTTTACAGAGATAATTCCTACTAAAAAGATAATAATTCCTACTAGAGTTTTATTCAAATATCGTTTTACTTTTTTCTTTAATACACACTTTTTTATAATTCTTGTTTCCATCTAATAATCACCCTACTAAACTTTATTCCAAAAAAAAGAAAAGTATACTAATTTATACTAATCTTTTTAAATTTACTTGGAATCAATTTTATAATGAAATAAACAATTTCTCCATAAATGATATTTAATATAAGAGTATGAGATATTTTATAATAAAGTTTTTCAAAAGTGATTGGTACTAAATGAAATAAACAAATTAATGAAGCATAGAAACATTCATATAAGACAATAAGACAAAATAAGAAAATAATATTTTTAAAAAAAGATATTTCTAGATTCTTATATACGATACTAATGAATAATCCTAATAATAAATAGATAAAAGCATTATAGAATAATAGATTAGTATAAAATAAATCATAGATAAATCCTAAAATAAAGACAGTATAGAAATACTTCTTTTTTTCTTTTCGATAGAAGGGATAGATTAGAAAAATACTAATTAAAGTAAAAGATGGAGTAAAAAGAGATAATTGATTTGGTAAGAATGGTAAATAATTGGTAAGAAGACCATCTAATAATAAAGACACTATCATAATGATTATTGTTATCATTCTGCCACCTTTAATACTGTCACATAATGAATATTGTTAAAATCTTGATAAGTCTTAATATAGATAGTTTTACTTAAATTATATTTATCTTTCTCAATCTTTTCTACTGTACCAATATAAATTCCTTGTGGAAACATTTCTCCTAATCCACTAGTTAATACCGTATCCCCAATATTAATATCTGTTGTTTTATCAATTCCTGTTGCCTTAATAAGATTTGTCTTTGAATCATATCCATTTAATATAGCATAATGATCTATATTATTTGTTCTTATCGCAATACTTACTTTAAAATTAACATCATCACTTGTTATTAATTTTACTTCACTAGAATTATCAGATACTTTCGATATTTTTCCAATTAATCCATCTTTTGTTACAACAGCCATATTTTTCTTAATTCCAGAACTTTTTCCCTTATCAATCGTAATGGTATTAAACCAATAGCTTTTATTTCTAGATAAAATAGTTGCATTTACAGGAGTATATTCTGTTAATGTCTTATTTAATTCTAGAGTTTTTTTTAATTCTTCTATTTCTTTTTCTAAAGAAGAATTAATATTTTTTTGAATGACATAACTTTCTGTTTTTGACTCTTTCTTATTACCAGAAAGAGATGTAAAAGGATACATCATTACTTTTTGAACTACTATGGTTGCATCTTTTAGATAATTTTCTAATAGTCCAATCTTTCTATCTATGAAAAGAGATAACCCTATTAAAAATATTCCTAAACAAATCGTAATCAAAATAATCCATTTGCTTTTTCTCTTCTTTTTTTGCATCTTATATCACTCTCTATTTCATTATAGTATATTTTTTTCCTTGATACAATTAAAGATTTAAGATATTTTTATGTTCATAGAAACTATAATAGGAATTATCTCCTACTATGATATGATCGACTACTGGAATTCCTTGAAGACTTCCTGTTTTCATTAATCTTTCTGTAAATAGAATATCTGCAGTTGAAGGAGTTACATCATTGGAAGGATGATTATGAAGACAAACAATAGATGAAGCACTAACTCTGTAAGCTTCTTTAAAAATTTCTCTCGTATGAGTTGTTGATTGATTAATCGTTCCCATATATAATAATTTCCTTTCTATCAATTCTTGCTTCGTATTAAAATAGTAACAATAAAAACATTCCTGTTTTATTCCATAAAACAAATACTTAGAAGATTCCCATATTTTTTCTGCAGAATCAAGTTTTTCTAATTTAGTAGAGTCTCTTAAAAAAATTCTTTTTCCTAATTCAATTGTTGCGAGTATTTCGATTGCTTTTACTTCTCCTATTCCTTTTACTTTTTTTAAATCTTCCATACTCGTATTTTGTAATTCTTTCAAAGAATACTTTTTTAAAATATCTAATGCTAAATCACTAACATTTTTCTCCTTTGTCCCTGTTTTTAAAATAATGGATAATAATTCTTTATCAGTTAAATTTGATTCCCCAACTTCTATTAATCTTTCTCTCGGTCTTTCTTTCAAAGGCATTTCCTTTATCTTATAAGTACTCAAATAAACTCCTCTTCTTTATTATTCTCATAAATGGATGATTTTACTACTCTTTTTTGATAATTTCCTCATAATTCGCTAAAACAACATTCTGTATTGTAAGAATTTCTTCCTCATCTTTTTTATCTTCTAAAAGATAATCAAACTGTAATACATTTTGAAGAAATTCATCAGAAGATAAATACTTTTCTGTTAAACGAACATTAATTCCTTTATTCTTATAAAGATTAATAATTTTATCAGCAATCTCTTTTCTCTTAGTAATTCCTACATAGACATAATATTTTTTATCTTCTAAATCAATTGCTTTTGTAGTAATATTAGCAAGATTTTTTTTCATATTTTCATAAGAAGAATAAATACCTTCTTGAATAAAATAATACTTTTCTAATCTTTTCCAAGAAGGAATTATTTTTGTTTTATTAAAAAGAATATTTCCAGCTAAAAAACCAATTTCTATGGATAAAAGTCCTACAATTAAGCCTTTTTTCATTTCTATCACCAAGAATACTGTAACATTTGAAAATCAATTTTTTTGTCAAAAAAAAGACTTCACAAGGAAGTATTTTTTATAAATTTTGTTGATATAGAGTTTTTAATCGTTTCTTAGCAGATTGATTATTAGCGTATTGATCCCAATTTTCATGTTTTATAGTACCTTTCGTTATTACTTCTATTCGATCATAATTATTTAAAGGAACATTTAAAGGCATTTCTTTTTCATTTACTAAGATTCCTGTCATCTGATCTAAAACATTCGGATATTCTTGACAAACAAAATCTAAAGCAGTTGAACCTATCGGTAATTCAATAAATTCTCCATTTTCATTATAAACATATATATGTTCTATTAATAATTCTTTTTTTATCCCATGAATAAAATCAGCATTATCCTTAAAAGACTCATCTAATTCCATTAATTTCTTGGCAAACTGACATTTTTCTACAACTTCTTTCTGCGTTTCTTCCATTGTCTTTCCCCCTTTAATATTCCATAAAGCAGGAATTCCATAAGCAGCAACTTTATCCATATCATAGGTTCTTATTTTAACTTTTAATAAATCACCTTTCCTATAGGAAACTGTGGTATGAAGAGATTGATAAAGATTCGTTCTAGGATTAAAAATATAATCTTTAAATCTACCATTAATAGGAGGATTTAGTTTATGAACATAGCATAAAGTTCGATAACAATCTTCTGTTTCACCAACTAATATTTTTAAATAAAATAAATCATAAATATTTTCTAATTTATATCCTCTTTTAATTCGTTTATAAGTAGAAGTAATTGTTTGGGTTCTTTGAACAATTCTACTAGGAATATAATTTTCTTCTAATATAGATTTAAATCTTCTACTTACTTCTTCTAAATAAGGAGTTTCTTCTAATTCTATTTTAGCTTTCTCTTCTGATATCCTTTTAAAATCATCCGGTTCTATATATTGAAGAGATAAATCTTCTAATTGATTTTTTAACTTATAAGCACCGATAGACAAAGATAAAGGAACAAATAATTCCATTGTTTCCAAAGCATTTTCTTTTTGTTTTTCTATTCTTTTATACTGTAGTGTTTGCATATTATGAAGTCTATCACATAATTTGATTAAAATGATTCTTAAATCTTTATTTAAGCCATTAATTATTTTTCTAGTATTAGCTTCTTCTAAATCTTTTTTTGTAGAATAATTCATGGCTCTCATCTTTGTAACACCATCTACTAATTCAGCTACTGTTTCATTAATTAATTCTTTTACATCTTCTTTGGTAAATTCAAAGGGAGCATCTTCAATCGTATCATGAAGTAAGGCAGCACAAATAGTATCTGTATCATATATCTCCATATCTAGTAAATTAGAAGCTACATGAAGAGGATGAATAATATACTCTTCTCCACTTTGTCGTAATTGACCTTTGTGAATTTCCTTTGCTATATTATAGGATTTCATAACTTCTGCTAACTTTTCTTGTGATATTCCATGATCTTCAAGTCTCTTAATAATTGTTTCAATACTAATCATATTACACCTCCAAAAAACAGAAAACGGCCCAAACTATCCTTATTTGGAACCGTTTTTACGTAATTGTTTCTTTCTATTTCCTTCTCTCAATGAAACCATCGCCTTTTTTATTTAAGATAATTTATAACACTAGTTTGAAAAAATGTCAATTCCTTTGTCATATTTTTCTATTTTTTTATAAAAAAATATTATTCTAAGCCATAAAATGATAAACTTATTATAAAGGTGATAACTATGGGAGAAATTAGTATTAAAAATTATCAATTATTTGAAAATGCTAAAAGTACGACAGAAGCTTTAAAAGACTCTACTATTAATATAAATATTTCTATTGATAAGCAAAAAATAAATTTAAGTAACGAATCTATATTTATGGGACCTATATCAGAAAATTGTTGTGAAGCTATTGATTATTTACAAAAGATTAATAATTCTTTTGTAGAAGATTTATCTACTCTATCCAATATAATAACAACAATTAATGGTAATTATAAAGAAGGAGATTCTCAAAGTTTAGATGAACTATTAGGGATTTCTACTTCTAGTGATAATGGTGTACTTACTGCATCTGTTCTTGGTTCAAGTTATAACTTAGTTAATACACAAGCAAATGTTTTAGACTATTATAAAAATGTAATTCAAGGCAATAAAGTTTATCAACAAAGTGGTAATTATGGAGACCAATGTCTAGGTTTTGCTTACAATCATGCATGGGGAATCTATACCAATGATACTACGATAAAAGCAAGTAATTGTAAAAATGGGACTCCCGTTGGAAAAAACTTTTCTCGTTATACCACTAATAGCGAAAAAGATTTTTTAGCCCATGTTTATAATCAAATTAGTCAAGGAAAACCTTGTGTTATTCAAGTAATTGGAAGTAAAAATAGACAGTCAAGACACTATGTAACCTGTATTGGATTAAAAAATAATGTTAATAGCGCTAGTGAATTAAAGGCAACAGATTTATTAATTGTTGATTCTTATGATGGAAAAATAGAAAACGTGGTTGCGAAAGGTTCTAGTGGAGACGGAAGATATCTAATAAAAGGAACAGATACAAGAAACTTTAAAAGTGGAAAGAATAGTTATAATTATGGATATGAACTTTACTATATAAAATAAGTGCTTAAAATTTAAGCACTTTTTTATAAACAATTAATGGCATTTTTTATCGTCTCTATTGAATTTTTAAGTTTTTCAGTTTCTTCTTCATTTAATGGAATAAATATTTTTTCTTTTACTCCCACACTTCCTACAATTGCTGGAGTCGATATACATATTCTATTTTCTTGATCCCAACTAGATACAGGAAGAATCGTATTCTTATTTTCTAAAATGGCATTGGTAATTTTAACAAGACACATACCAATTCCATAGGCAGTTGCCCCTTTTTTTTCTATGATTGTATAAGCAGAAGTTCTCACTTCTTCCTCTATTTCATTCATTTCCTCTTCAGATAAGATATCTTTTATTTTTTTGTAAGCAATATTTACATTACTCCAAGGAATAAATTCACTATCTCCATGTTCTCCTATTACATAAGCCTCAATATTTTTAGGATTTACTCTTATTTTTTCGCTTAATAAAAATCTTAATCTAGAAGTATCAAGAGTAGTACCAGAACCAATCACTCTATTAGCTGGTAAACCACTATATTTTAGAGTTAAATATGTCATAATGTCTAAAGGATTTGTAGCAACAACAATAACTCCATCAAAACCACTGTCCATAATACTTCCTACAATAGAAGAGAATATCTTACTATTTTTGTGAATTAAATCCATTCTAGTTTCTCCAGGTGCTTGATTCGCTCCTGCCGCAATTACTACAATCTTAGAATCTTTACAATCAGAATAATCTCCTACTCTAACTTTTATTTTTGATGGAGAATATGCCATACAATGATTTAAATCCATTGCTTCCCCTTCACATTTATCTTTATTAATATCAATTAATACTAGTTCATCCACATAAACCTTTTGATTTACTAAAGCATAACTATATGCCATTCCAACATTTCCACATCCAATTAAGGCAACTTTATTCATTTTATCATCCTTCTTTATTTATCTTTACATTTATTATACCATCTATATTCTACTTTATGTTATAATATTTTTTGTTTGGGAGGTTCCAATGAATAAAATAATTCCTTATGATGAAAACTTAAATAAAAGTAATGGTGCTATTATTTCTGTAGATGGAGATATTCACTATATTCAAAATTCCCATGAAATATATGCAAAAAATTATTGTAATGGGAAAGATTATAATAAACTTCGATATATCAAAAATTGTTCTTCTGACTTATTGTTTGATGAGTTTCAGGATAGTTATTCTTTTCATGGAGAAAGAAAAGATATTAACGAATGGAGTGGTTCTCAATTAACTAGTAAACAACTTGAACTTTATAAAAAATGGCTAAAAAAATATAGTCGTTATTATAAAGATTCCTCTAGTTTAGATTTTATGATTCTATTTTTAGAATTTGATAAAGTAGAAAGCATGAAAAAACATATGATTACTACTTCTTCTAAAATTCCTCATATTCGTTTTTATAATTATTACTTAATGGATTGGGAAATTGTACAACTACCTAAAGTCATTTATCATGAAGATTCTTCTACTTTTGAATTTCTTGATAATAGATTGATTGATTTATATCATTCTTCTTCAAATGATTCAGAAGCTTTAGAAGAGATTCAAGAAATTAAGAAAAAAGTGAAAAAAAGTAATATCCCTTATTTTTTTAAATAGAAAAAACTTGCCTATAGAGCAAGTCTTTTTATTTTAATAATTCTTCTAGTTTCTTTCTTTCTTCGTCTAATTTTTTAATATCCATATCTACGATATTCTTTGGTGCTTTATTAACATAATTATCATTAGATAAAAGTTTTTCACGTCTTGCGATAGATTCTGTTAAAACCTTAATTTGAATTTCTTTTGCAGCTTTATCCTTCTCTGTTTCAATTTTTTCAAAGAATATTTGAGCTTTTACACGAGAAGAGAATACTTTATAAGCTTTCATTCCTAATGGTTGCTTTACAATATGATCTTGTAGTTTTAACATTTTTACGATTAAATCATTATCATCTGTTGTATCAAACATTACTTTCATTTCTTTCGTAATATTATTCTCTGCTTTTACATTTCTAAATTTCTTAATAAAATCTACTTGATCATCCACTGCTTTTTCTTCTAATTCAAAGATATATTTTTTTGTATATTTTGGATATTCACTAATCATAATATCTTCACTATCTTTTACAGGCAACATAGAATATATTTCATCTGTTACATATGGCATAAATGGTTGAAGAAGTTTTAAGATTCCTGTTAATACATAGCAAAGAGTTGATTTTGTACTCTCTAAATCCAAAGAATACTTAGCCATTTCAATATAATAGTCACAGAAATAATTCCAAGTAAAATCATAGATTGCTGCTCCTGCATTATTAAATTGATATTTATCCATGAATTTTTTCGTATCATGTAACATTCTTTCAAATTTTGTTAAAATCCATTTATCCTCTGGTTTTAGATTTTTCATATTGATTTCTTTTAAATCTTCTATATTTGAAAGAACAAATCTAGAAGCATTCCATATTTTATTAATATAGTTCCAAGTAGATTTAATCTTCTCTTCATCAAATCTCATATCTGTACCAGGAGCAACATCAGTTGCTAGATAGTAGCGTAGTGCATCAGCTCCATATAATTTAACCATATCGAAAGGATCAATTCCATTTCCTAAACTTTTAGAAAATTTTCTTCCTTGTTTATCTCTAATTAGTCCATGGATTAAACAATCTTCAAATGGTCTTTGTCCTAATATTTTTTCTCCTTGGAAAGTCATTCTATTAACCCAGAATGGAATAATATCATAACCGGTAACTAAACAACTATTTGGATAATATCTTTTTAATAAATCAGTATTATCTGGCCAACCTAGCGTTGCAAATGGCCATAGAGCTGATGAAAACCAAGTGTCCAATACATCTTCATCTTGCACCCAACCATCACCTTTTGGCGCTTTTATACCAACGTATACTTCATCACCTTTATACCATGAAGGAATTCTATGTCCCCACCATAATTGTCTTGAAATACACCAATCATAGGTAATTTCCATCCAGTGATTCATCGTTTTTTCATATCTTGTTGGAACAAAATTTACTTTTTCATTCTTTTTCTTTTGCGTTTCTAATACTTTATCAGCAAGAGGTCTCATCTTTACAAACCATTGTTTTTTAACCATTGGTTCTACCATAACACCTGTTCTTTCAGAATGTCCAACTTCATGTACAAGAGGTTCTACTTCTAATAATAAACCATCTTTTTTCAAATCTTTTAAACATTCTTCACGACATTCTTCTCTAGTCATTCCTTTATATTTTTTGGGAACGTTTTCATTCATAGTTGCATCATCATTCATAATAACAATTCTCTCTAAATGATGTCTATTTCCTACTTCAAAGTCATTAGGATCATGAGCTGGTGTAATTTTAACACAACCAGTTCCCTTTTCCATATCAGCATGTTCATCTGTGATAACAGGTATTTTTTTGTTTACTAATGGTAAAATTACATTTTTACCAACAAACTTTTTATATCTTTTATCTTTTTCATTAACCGCAACAGCAGTATCTCCAAATAAGGTTTCTGGACGAGTTGTTGCGACATCAAGATATTCTTCACTATCTTCTAATTGATATTTCAAATGATAGAAAGCACTCTTTTCTTCACTATAAATTACTTCTTCATTTGATAAAGCTGTTTTCGCAACAGGATCCCAGTTAATGATTTTTTCTCCTCGATAAATTAATCCTTCTTGATAAAAATCAACAAATACTTTTCTTACTGCTTCACTTAAACCTTCATCTAAAGTAAATCTTTCCTTAGTATAATCAAGAGATACTCCAAGGGTTGCCCATTGTTCTCTAATAATATCTCCATGTTCTTTTGTCCAATCCCAACAAGCATCGATAAACTTTTCTCTTCCATACTTATATTTATCAATTCCCTTATCTTTCAATCTCTTAACAACTTTTGCTTCTGTTGCAATGGCAGCATGATCCATTCCTGGTAACCATAAAGTATCATAACCTTCCATTTTCTTATAACGAATAATAATATCTTGTAATGAAACATCCCAAGCATGACCTAAATGTAATACTCCTGTAACATTTGGAGGAGGTAATACAATACAATATGGTTTTTTTGTACTTTTTTCATCACATTTAAAATAATCTTTTTTTAACCATTTCTCATATTTTCCTTTTTCTACTTCTTCTGGATTATATTTTTTATCTAACATAATTTCACCTTCTATATAATTATTAATTTCTTTCTTTATTGTTTCTAATTGTTCTTTTAACTCTTTATTCTTTGTTTTTTCTTGATACATTTCAACTATCGTATCTAATGTCTTCTTCTCTTTTAATATTTTTAAACTCTCTTTATAATAAATATCAAATACAAATCCTAAAGAGACGGATAACCGATCTGTTTTTGTTTTAATATCTTTTCTATTAATTGTTTCATGTTTTATTAACTTTTGATAAATATCTTTCGTAAAAGCATTCTCATCCAATTCTAAATCTATTTCTTTATCCGTATATAAATACAAAATATCTAATTTATCAGCATCTCTTATAATCTTGATAAATATCTCTTCCCATTTTTCTAGATTCTCTGGAATTTGATATTTATTATGATATTGAATACTTTTTAAGATAATATCATCATATCTAGTATCTGAAATAAATTTTCTTAAGAAATCATTTTTCTTTAATATTTCTACTCCTAAATCAGCATGATCAATACTATCTAGATCTTTAAAAGTCTGATAGTTTTTCCATTGTTCAAATCTTCCAATATCATGAAGTAGTCCTATTAAAGTAGCAATTTCTTTTTCTTCTTCATTTAATCCATTCGCTTCTGCAAGTACTTTACAAATATCTTTGACTCGAAGAGAATGATTAATCTTTAATGTTATCATCTCTCCATAATCTAAATACTGATTAGCATATTTTTTAAATTCTTTGATTGCTTTTTCTTGATTCATAATCATTCTCTCCTTTCAAAATAAAAAGATGATACCCAAAGGACGAAATCTTCGTGGTACCACCTTATTTTCTATTTCCATAGCTCTTTTTGATAACGGATTTTATCCGGAATTACTTACTACTCTTTCAGTAATTATGCTCCTCTGCTACCTTCTATAAATCTTATTATTCATTTTCACCAACCATGAACTCTCTTCATATAAGTATTTATATACTCCTCAGATTCTTTGCATCTCTTTACGTATTATAAGATATTTTACACAAATAATCAATATTAATCTTTTATTCTTTCTATTTTCAAGAATTTAATCATTATAGATATCAAAAACACTTTGATCCCTCTCAGCCCTATAAGGAGTTACCTTTGAAAAAACATCTTCTAGGTTTTCTTCCTTCTTAGGACTTTCTTCTAATACTTCTTGTTCTTCTTCATAATCTGGTAATTCTATATTTTTATTATTTGTATTTTTATTTGATAGATAAACAGCTCCCGTTGATGCAACAACACCAGTTGCTCCTATCGCAAGTCCAATTGGTATGATTTCATTCATCCCATTAGATGTCTCAGTTGTCGTTTCCACTGGTGGTATCTTTTGAACATTTTCACTATTATCTAGTAATTTAATAATAGGATCCTTCATATTACTCATAATTGACTTTAATTTTAAGTATGCTGTTGTTTTCGGGTACGTTTCAGATACTTGTTCTATATCACTTCCTGTTAATTCATCTTTTGCTTGAAAAGAATCAATTGTCCTACTTAAAGCATTATCTAATTTGGAAATACCTTTTTTTATTTCAGTTATCATTTCTAATATACTATCTATATCTTCTTTATAATTTTCAATACAATTTCCATGTTCAAAATTAATACTATTAATTTCTTTCTCTATATCTATAAAATATGTGGAAAAATCTTTATAACTAAGAGAATTATCTAATAAAGAAATCTGATTATTACTATGTTTTAATTTATCGATATCAATGTTACATATATAATTATCTTTCATATTATCACCTATTCTACACTATTAGCATCCTCTAAAAGTTTCTTCAATTTATTAATTCTTTCTTTTGTTAGTTCAATAATATTATCTAATTGAAGTTCTTGTTGCATCATAGGATTATTTCTTATTTTTTCTTGTAATTTTAATGTATTATCTAGTATTTTTTCTTCTTCTAATATTTTATCTTCAATTGATTTTGTTAGTTGCTTTTTTTCTTCTTTTCTTTGTTCTTTACAAGATTCTAAAAGATTTGTGTATAGTTTATTTAGTATTTGACTAATTTGATTCATTTTTTCTAGAATTCTCTCAGCAATCTCATTAGCAGGAGAAGTTCCTACAATATTAAAAGAGGATTTATTTAATCCACCAGTACTAATTTCTCTTTCTAGTACTTCATAAATTGAATGATTTAAATATTGATAAAAATCTGAACTTAATTCTTCTATTTTTATCAATACAGTATTAGGATTTATTAATTCATTTGGATTTGTTTTCCATGTAATCCAATCTACTTTAGACATAGCCATTTCTCCTTATTCTAATACTTATTATATAGAAAAATAGAAGATTAATCAATAACTAAGAAAAGAAAAAGTAAGATGATTTCTCATCCTACTTTATTTATGAAATATTTCCTATTTCTAGTGTTGGATCTGAATTGTATGAAAATTCATCTTCATCACTTAAATAATCATCATCTTTTGGTTGATCATCATCATAATTGATATCTATATCTTTTGAATTTGACCAGTCATCTGTATCAAAATCATCATCTTCTTTATTTTTCTTACGATCCAAATAAGTTTTAGCACCAAGTCCTGCAGCTGCAGCTGCACTTAAACCAGCAGCAAGTGGAATTGCAGAATTACCTCCAGCAGTTTTTGATGTATCAATTGCTCTATTGTTAACTCTAGCAATCTGAGGTGTTGATCCTCCTTTAATCGTATCATTAAGAGAAGTTAATGCATCATCAACAGTTCCTTCTGTTGTTGCTGCTTCTATCGTTGTTCCATCACTTTCATATCCACCTTCACCAAATGATCCACCTGAACGATAAGTTCCTTGTTGCGTTGTTACTGTTTCTCCTGGAACAACTGCTTGTGTTGAAATATTTTCGGTTGATGGAGGACTATCTACTCCAGTTGAGCCAGTTTGGTTAGTTATTACTGGTGCTTCTCCTCCAGTTGAAGAAGGTTTTGTTACAATATTTTCTGTCGTTGATGGTGATGTAGTAATGTTTTCTGTCGGTGTTTCTGGTGTCGGAGTAGAATCTGTACCAGTATTTGGTCCAACAGCTGGTGGAACTACTCCTGAACCTGGTTCCGGATAAGATGGAATAGTACCAATTCCTTCTTCTAATACTTTACTTTTCGTTTTAGAACTTCCACCAGAACCTCCACTAGAGTATCTTCCACCACCGCCACCACTTGGTGCAGTATTATCGCTATTACTGTTAGCATTTTCTTTAGCTTCTTCTTCTTTTTTCTTCTCAGCTTCTTCTTTGGTAGTTTCTAGTTCTTCTAATTTTCTATATTCTCCTTTTTTACTTAAAAGATAATCTTTTCCAAAGGCACCAACAAATCCTGAGGAAAGAGTCGCACCAGTTGCCTTTACAGCTTCAAGGTAATCATATAAACTAATTACTTTTGATTTAATTCCTTCGTCACTAGTTACATATTTACCAAACCATTCTGAAAATTTAACTGTTGTAACATCTTTACCATCATTAAATTCTTTTTTATATGCTTTAATTAAATCTTCTCTATCTTTTTCATCGCTAATTAAGTAGTCTAAGTAAGCAGTTGCTAAAAGAGCTGCTGTTAGTTTGTCTATTTTTTTATCATCATCACCTGAATTAACTCTGTCACCTATGTCCTTTTCACTAGCAGCAATTTTATTTGTTGTCCAAATTAAATCTTCTAAATTTTTATATATATTTCGTAATGTAC
The DNA here is from genome assembly GCA_902797265.1 of uncultured Erysipelotrichaceae bacterium. Lineage (GTDB taxonomy): Bacteria > Bacillota_I > Bacilli_A > RF39 > UBA660 > UBA3789. The sequence continues at coordinate 2,880 of CADBSF010000043.1, read as the reverse complement.
TTAGAGAATTGTTTGTGATACCTGAAAGATCTATTTTTCCATCTCCTGCTTTCTGAATATTATTGCTTATACCATATATCGACTGAGAAATACTAAACATTTTTTGTCTCATTTTTCCAATTGTTGAATTACCTGCATCATATTGTTCAGGATGATATTCAAAACTAACAGAAGAAGCATCCTTACCCTTCAATTTTGAAAAAGTTGATCTATCTTCTAGTTTACTGTTTTTTAATTCTGGTGCAGTTGTTTTTTCTGTTGCATCAGCTAATTTATAATTTTCGTTGCTATTATATCTTTCATAGAATTCATCAATATTAATACTATATGATTTTACATTTTCTGGCTTTGCCTTAAGATATTCTCCATATAAATACTTATAAAAATTTGTATATGTAGGTGGAGTTTTTCCTTCTTTTGCACATTTTTCACAGAATAATTGATAGGTTGTCTTTTTTTCATTATCATCAGCCATTTCTTTCACTCCCTTCCTAATTTACAATCCACTTTCCACCCTCAACATCATTTACTGGGTTCTTTACTTCTTTAAAAGATTCTATTTTTTCATTTACTGATTTAAGTTTTCCATCATAATATTTTTTTTCTCCGATGTATGTCATTAATTTTGAATAATAATCTGTGTCTCCAGCTGAAGGGTATTCGAGATTTCTGAGTTTATCATGAAGTTCATTTCTTTCTTTATAAAGTGGCTTTACATTATTAGTCCAATTGTCATATAATCTTTTTAAATTTTCTTTTACTCCTGCTTCTCCTTGCTCTATACTATCTAAAAATTCATTTACATTTGATTTCATTTCTTTCATTACGTCATCTAAATGTGTTAAAAGTGTATTGTATGCTTCAACATCCACAAAACCCAATTCTTTGCCATTAATTTTAATAAATTTGGCTCCCCAATCTTCTGACAATTCTTTTACTAAATGTCTATATTCATTCAAGATTCCATCCATATCACTCATATAATTATCAATGATGGTTTTAATATTTGCTCTTATTTCCAAAGTATCATATGGGGTATCAATAGATTGACTCTTACAATATTGTTTTTCCGTCACTGATCCTGCTATAGGTGGATTCCCTTCGGAATAAACGGACATTATTCCCATTATAATTCCTCCTTTACCTTCTTAACTTTCTCAATTACACCGATAACTTCCATGTCAATTAAACTGTTATGACATATCTTTTCAATTTGTTTATGATCAAATAAAAGAATTCTTTTAGAGTCAATTAATCCTTCTGGAAATGGAACACCACTATAGTCAAAGACTCTAGTATCTGCTCCTTCTTGTGGCAAATATCCAATGATTAATATTTTCTTTGTAGAATCCTTTAATAATACAATTGTTCCTATCGGTAAAAAATTATTCATTATATACACCTCTATTTTATCTTTTTTTCTTTTTTCTTTTTTTTTCATTTTTTTATGCAATGTATAAGAGACTAAATCTATTAATACCTTATACATTGCATAAGCAATGTAATAATAATTTTAATTTCCTGCTCCTTTGCTTACAGAAATTGCAGTAACAACAGCCTGTTTTAAGTTTTGAGCTTGTGTTAAAAATCCTGACATAGCTTCTGGAACCCCATTAGAAAATGTATTTCTCCAGTCATCTCTTAAATCATCAGCCCAATCCATTCTCATTCCTTCTGCAGTACTATTAAAAATTCTATCTAGTGTTTCCATGTCTGTTTCCATGTTTTGAACACAACTTTCTACAAGTCCTGCATTTTCTAATAATTGGCCTTCATCTACTCTTAAAGTTACACCGTCCATATTATCTCTCCTTTCAAAAAAATCCGTATGCTATTTTAAAGCACTTTGTGCATCTTCTACGCTTCTTATTAATAAATTCTTATTTGTTGTCGTTCTTTGACTTAATTTTTGTGTTATGTCATACACTTTATCCAATATAGGCTTCTTTTCCTCATATTTCTTTAAAAAATCTTGTGCTAATGGTCCACTAAACAATGCACTTCCTACATCAGAACTAATCATATTTTCAATTTTTTTATAATTCTCCATATAACTTTTACTTGTTTCTTCCAATTGATTAATTAATCTTGTGTATTCATATTCTTCTGCATTTATTGCCATGTATTTCACCTCCTATTATTTTTTCGAATATCGTTCATCCTACCGAACCTATATCCTATAACAACATTTTATCTAAGTTTACATGTTTTAGCAAGTTAATTTAATAATTACTTACATTATTTGACACTTATCATGATAATCATTTTAAAACATATACTATATTAACTGGGTGATTATTAACACTTATTTTATTCTTAAGCATATTCTATATTGAGAATAAATTAATATGAAAGGGAGGATTCTTATGAATCAATGTGATAATAATAATTGTAATTCTTGTATTTCTAATATCATAAATAAAATCATACTATTACAAAAGCAAAACTTCGGATGTGAAAGTTATGTAGGATGTGATAAACCTTTTCTTGGACCTACTATTAGTAGTATAGTCTATAATACTAGACCTATTCAGTTATATATTGCAGGAAATGGAGAAGTTTGGACATTTCCATACACTCTAAGTGATGGTACAACAGGAACCAGTAATATTTTAAGAGTAGAATCTTTAGATGAATGTTGTGTAACCTGTCGTATTTTATCATATGATGAGACTACTACTACTTATAGTAATACTAATCAATTTGTAACCATTGATTTAACAAGTTGTGGAGCTATTCAATGTTTAAATGATGTCTCTATCGATTTAAATTAAAAAATTGGAAATAATCCAATTTTCAGACTGTTGACAAAAGATTTTTTGTTAATAGTCTTTTTATTTTTTTAAAATTGTTTTATAATTAAGTTGTAAGGTTGCTTAT
>CADBSF010000042.1 GCA_902797265.1 uncultured Erysipelotrichaceae bacterium | reverse complement strand
TTCTTTTTCAATTCCACCACCATCTTCCATCGTTGTTACGATAAGAGATTTTGAAGCTTTAGAATCAAAGATTCCTAAAGCATTTGGTTTGGAAGCAGAATGTTTTTTACCCGTATCACTAGTCGTTAATCCATATCCAATTTTTACAAGGGCACTGGCTAAAGCATTTGGATTCTTTGTCTCCTCAATTGAAAAATAATCAGCATAATATTCTCTTGTTCTTGATAACCATAGAACAATATAATTACTAATAATATAAAGTACGTATGCAATAACTGCGACTAATTGCGCATAATTATTATCATTTTTATCGCTCTTTACGTCTTTTAATAGTTCAAATATTCCATACATTACTAATGGAACAAGTTGAGCAACTGTCATAAAAAGCATATCATAGTGAGAAGCATGACCAAGTTCATGAGCTACTACGGCTTTTACTTCTTCTTCTGTTAATAATTCTAAGATACCTCTAGTAATCACCACTCTAGCATCATTCTTTGTATGTCCATAAGTAAATGCATTTGGTGCTCCATCATCAATAAATCCAATTCTAGGATCTTTCATTTTATTTTTTTCACAAACACTGTGAATAAATTCTTTTAAATATTCTGGTAATTCATAATTCCATTTTACTCGATAGAACCATCTCATTGATAAATCGGTGATGAAAGGAGATATTAAGAATTGAATGATTAAAATTACAATACTTACTCCAATTCCAAAAATCACTGGTATTCCAGTAACTAAAGTTGCTAAGATGATAATCGCTGCTAGTAAAAAATATAAACCTGAAATTGTTAATAGGGAAATTCCCATTAAATTCTTTTTCATATACTACTATACTCCTTCTTATTTTATTAATGACTTTCCTGTCATTTCTTCTGGTATTTCTAAATTCAGTAATTCTAACATTGTTGGAGCAATATCTGCTAGTTTTCCATCGTTTAATTCAATTCCTTTTTTGGTAATAATACAAGGTACTGGACTTAAGGTATGAGAAGTAACAGGATTATGATTTTCATCCCACATGATATCACAATTTCCATGATCAGCAATAATAATTAAGATTCCTCCTAATTCTTCGACTTTCTCATAAATCTTTTTCATACAAATATCCATATGTTCTACTGCTTTTTTCGCTGCTTCATATACACCTGTATGTCCTACCATATCTCCATTAGCTAGATTCATAATGGTAACATCAAAATTTCCTACTTCTTTTAAGAAATGATCTGTTACTTCATAAACACTCATCTCTGGTTTTAAATCATAAGTTGCTACTTTAGGAGATGGAATTAATATTTTTTTCATATCATCATATTCTACTTCTCGACCTCCATCAAAGAAGAAAGTTACATGAGGATATTTTTCTGTTTCTGCTATTCTTAATTGAGAAAGATGATTTTCATGAAGATAATCTACTAAAATATTTTTCATATCTAAATCGTTAAAAGCATGAGGACAAGTAACTGTTTCTGTTACGGGATACATAGTAAGTATTTTTAGATTATTAAAATGTTTTACGATTAATCCCTTCTCATTAGCAGACTTTTCATATTCCGTAGGATTTGTCCATAGAGTAAACATTTCTCTTAATCGATCTTTTCTAAAATTAAAAGCAATGATTCCATCATTTTCTTCTAAAGGATGATTTCCAATGATACCAGGAATTACAAATTCATCATAAACACCGTTTTGATAGTTTTCTTCTATTATTTCTTGATAAGTATTATACTTAGGTGCTTCATTATAAACAATGGCATCATAAGATAGTTTTAATCGATCAAAGTTATTATCTCTATCCATTCCATAATATCTACCTGATATAGTATTTATTTTTCCTATTCCTAATTCTTTCATTTTTTCATTTAATTGATCAAGATATGTTAGAGCACTCTTTTCATAAGTATCTCTTCCATCTAAACAAATATCAAAATATACTTCGTTGATATTTTCTTTTTTACACATTTCTAATAAAGCAAGAACATGATTGATATGAGAATGAACTCCTCCATCTGATAGTAATCCAAATATATGTAGAGATGAATTGTTCTCTTTTACATGATTCATGACTTCTAAGATTTTTTCATTTTGAAAGAATTCTCCTTTTTCAATTGATGAAGTAATAGCTTCTAAAGGCTGCAACGCAACTCTTCCAGAACCTAAATTCATATGTCCTACTTCACTTGTTCCCATCTGTCCAACAGGTAGTCCTACATAAGGTCCACTTGCTTGTAAAATAGAATGAGGATATTCTTCCATTAATTTATCAAATGTTGGTTTATAAGCATTTTTAAAAGCATTTCCATCACTTTCTTCTCTTACTCCACATCCATCTAATATACATAATACTAATGGTTTTTTCATTTTGATTCCTCCTAGTATTATTGTACCATAATCAATTATAAAAAAAAAGAATCTCGTTAGATTCCTTAAGCATTTTCTATTATTTTATTAATTTCTTCTATTGATAGATTGGTTGCTTTAGAAATCGTTTCTATATCTACATTATTCTTATAAAATTGAATAATTAATTCTTTTCTTTCTTCTTCTTTACCTTTTTTCTCTCCTAAAGACATTCCTTTTTTTTCACCAATAGATATTCCTTCATTTTTAGCTCTTTTCTTCCAAGTATTTATCTTTTTCCTCATATCTTCTTCATATGACATATATTCTATAAATTTAGGATCTTTATTTACTCTTTCTAATTCTTCCATATATTTATCAATCATCTCATTATCTTTGGATAATTTTAATAAATTTGATAAATCTAAATTCATCATAATAAGATACTTATATTTATCAATCAATTTCTTGTCTTTATTATACCAAAGATTCATATAGTAATCC
>CADBSF010000041.1 GCA_902797265.1 uncultured Erysipelotrichaceae bacterium | reverse complement strand
GGATTACTATATGAATCTTTGGTATAATAAAGACAAGAAATTGATTGATAAATATAAGTATCTTATTATGATGAATTTAGATTTATCTAATTTATTAAAATTATCCAAAGATAATGAGGTGATTGATAAATATATGGAAGAATTAGAAAGAGTAAATAAAGATCCTAAATTTATAGAATATATGTCATATGAAGAAGATTTGAGAAAAAAGATAAATACTTGGAAAAAAAGAGCTAAAAATGAAGGAATATCTATTGGAGAGAAAAAAGGAATATCTATAGGTAAAGAAGAAGAAAAAAAAGAATTAATTATTCAATTTTATAAGAATAATGTAGATATGGAAACGATTTCAAAAGCAACAGGATTATCTATAAATGAAATTCAAAATATAGTTAATAATATCTAGGTGAAAATATAGTGTAGAAGATATAATAAATCAGAAGTATGAAGAAGGGATATCTCTTGGGGTTATAAATGGAATTATTTTAGGAACGAGTCGTGAGAAAGAGATAATATCTAAAAAGATGATATCGTTGGGATTTCCTATTTCTATTGTTTTTAAATGTACAGGACTTCATGAAGATAAAATTAATTTGTTAACCAAAGAATCAAAGGAGATTCTTTTTTGTTTTTCTTGATTTTTTCTTGATTTTGTAGTATACTAGGAAACCATATTGAGGGATATATTATGAATAAAATAAGAAAAAAAATAATTTCGTTAGGAGTAGCTGGTGCTTTATCATTACTTCCTGGAGTATCTGGATATGCATCCTTTTCTTCTCGTGAAGGAGATTGTTATAATACAAGCGAAGTATTTATTTATGATAAAGATAGTTTAGATGGAGAAGTGATTGGTTCTTTAGATGTTTATTCTTCTTTTATTAAACTTTGTGAAGGGGAAGAATGTTCATTAATTAATTATCGAGATCATATAGGGTTTGTAGATAATAGTAAAATTGAATCTATTTCTGTCTCTTCTAACAATCATTCTTTTCAACAAATGAATCACTATGGTGTTACTACTACTAATGTTAATTTAAGAAGTGGTGCAAGTACTGATGAGGCAGTAATTGAAGTTGTTTCTAAAGGAGAAGATTTACAAATATTATCTTTAGTAGATAATAATTGGTATTTAGTTGATCATCATAATACGTTAGGCTTTTTAGCCAGTGAATATGTTAACGTCATTAACAACGATACAATAGAAGATGAAGTTAGTAGATTACCTGATATTATTAAAGTAGTTGTTGCGAAGGATGAAGTTCATGTTAGAAAAGAACCTTCTACTGAATCTAAATCATTGGGAGTAATGAAAAAAGGATATCAAGTTCATATGGTTAGACAGCTTGATGATTGGTATGAAGTAGAAAATAATGGTAAGATTGGCTATGTTAATTGTTCTTATGTAAAAGAAAAATACGCTATTAATGGAGATGCTTATTTAATGGTTTCTATGATTGGGGTTGCTCCTTGTTATAATTATCCTTTTGGGGATTTAATTGGTTATCTTCCTCAATATGAAAGTGCTAAAGTATATGGGGAAACTAGTCATTTCTATTTAGTGGAAAGTGAAGGAAGAATTGGTTACGTTAATAAAAATGATTGTGTAAAATTAGAAGGAGTTTATGTTATCGTTGATATCAGTAGTCAAAAAATGGTTCAGTATAACGGAATGACACCTGTTATTCAAAGTAATGTGGTAACAGGAAAAGATACTACTCCTACTGATTTAGGTCTTTATTCTATCCATACAAAAGAGCGTAATCGAGAATTAGTTGGAGCAGATTATTCCGTGGTTGTTGATTATTGGATGGGATTTAATGATTCTGAAGGAGAAGGATTACATGACTTAAATAGAAGTAGTTATGGAGGAGAAAAATACCATAAAGAAGGAAGCCATGGTTGTGTTAATTTACCTTATCAAGTAGCAGAAAATTTATATCAAAATGTATCTGTTGGTAATAAAGTACTAGTGAAACAATAATAAGTTTCTTAGTACTTTTTTTTTCTAGTTTTGTCGGATTGATAGAATCTTTTCTCTTTTTGATTTATAGTAATAGAGAAAGGAGGAAAATGGAAGAACTCTTAGATTATAATCGACTCATTTATAGTATTATTAATAAGTATTCCAAACGATTTGATAAGGAAGATTTATATCAAGTGGCTATGCTTGGCTTGATGGATGCTTATTCCCATTACCAAGAAAGTTATGATACCAAGTTTTCTAGTTTTGCTTATTATTATATTATCGGTGAAGTAAATAAGTATATAAGAGAAAATAATAGTATAAAAGTTAGTAAAAGTTTGATTGATTTAAAAAGAAAAGCCTTACAAGTAAAGGAAGTATTAGCTCAAAAATTAGGTAGGGAGCCTAGTATCGAGGAATTATCAATTTATTTAGATGTAGATTATGATAGTTTATCCAATGCTTTTATCGCAACTGATGAAGTAGAGTGTATTGATAACGTTTTGGATTATAAAATTTATGATAATACTAGTTGTGAGGTAATGGATTTAAAAAATGAATTAGAAAAACTTTCTGAGGAAGAGAGAAAGTTAATTCTTGCTAGATATTATGACAATTGTACTCAAAAAGAAGTATCTTCTATCCTTGGAATTAGTCAAGTACAAGTATCTAGAAATGAAGCTAAAATCTTACAAAAACTTAAGACTCATTTAGTAGCTTAAGTTTTTTGTATGATTTTTTTTCTTTTGGGAAAATTATTACTAGGTGATATTTATGAAAAATACAAGATATGAAAGAATTGCTAATCATCATAAAGCAAATGAAAATAAAACCCTTCATGCTTTCCTTTCCTTCTTATCGGGAGGGGTATTAGGATTGATAGGAGAAGGAGTCATAGAATTATTATGTTATTTTTTTTCTTTCTCTAGAACAGATGCTTCCAGTATTATGATAGTTTTATTTATTTTTATTGCATGTTTATTAACGGCTTTAGGAATTTTTGATAAAATCGTTCATATTTTTCGATGTGGATTATTGATTCCGATTACTGGATTTGCTCATTCGATGATGAGTAGTAGTTTAGATTATAAAGGAGAGGGACCTATTTACGGAATTGGTTCTAATATGTTTAAACTAGCAGGATCTGTTATTTTATATGGGGTTGTTTCTGCTTGGATTTTTGGACTTATTCGATATTTGATAGGAGGAGTAGGATGACATTTTTCTATAACCAAGTTTATATTGATGAGGTATCTACTGTTTGTGGACCTTTTGAAAAGAGGGGACCTTTGAGAAGGTATTTTGATAAAACTTATGATGATTATTATTTTGGAGAAAAGACATTTGAAAAAGCAGAAGTTAAATTAGTAAAAGATGCTTTAGTTCTTATTATGAAGAAGAGTGGATATACAAAAAAAGAATTTGATTTGGTAATTGGGAGTGATTTATTAAATCAGATTACTGCGACTACTTATGGATGTAAAGATGTTGGAAATTCTTTTATTGGGGTATATGGTGCTTGTAGTGGTAGTGTTTTAGAACTTATTATTGCTTCTAATTTTATTCAAGCTAATTTGATTAAAAATTGTTTGTGTGTTGTCTCTTCTCATAATATGACTAGTGAAAAGCAATTTCGTTATCCTACTGAGTATGGTGCTCCTAGACCTAATACGGCTACTTTTACGGCAACGGGAGCTTGTTGTGCTTTGTTGAGTAAAGAAAAAACTCCTATTCGAGTGGAGTGTGCTACTTTAGGAAGATGTGTTGACTATTCTCAAAATGATCCAAATGATATGGGAAGAGTAATGGCTCCTGCAGCTATTGATACTTTAATTCGTCATTTTGAAGATACAAAGAGAACACCTAATGATTATGATTTGATATTAACAGGTGATTTAGGAATCTATGGAAAAGAAATCGTAAAAGAATATATGGATAAAACATTTCATATTGATTTAGGTAATCGATATAATGATTGTGGAGTTATGCTTTATGATTTAGAAAAACAGAAGGAAGTAAAGGCTGGAGGAAGTGGACCTAGTTGTAGTGCTTTAGTTGTTTATTCTTATGTTATCGATTTATTAAGAACAAAAAAAATAAAAAGAGTTTTATTTCTCGCAACGGGTGCTTTGTTTTCTCCTTTATTTCTATATCAAAAACAAAATATTCCTTCTATCTGTCACGCTATTAGTTTGGAGGTGGAGTAAATGTACTTGTTTAATTCTTTTTTATTTTGTGGATTTTTATGTATGATTTGTCAAATTATTTTGGATAATAGTAAATTAACTCCTGGACATATTACTTCTATCTTAGTAGTAGTTGGAGCTTTTTTAGATACTTTTAGTATTTATGATCAGATTATCAAAATAGTAGGTGGGGGGGCTTTACTTCCAATTACTAGTTTTGGGCATTCTTTAATCCATGGAGCTTTATTAAAAGCAGAATCTATGGGTATTCTTGGAATTTTTATGGGGATGTTTGATTTAACTGCTACTGGGATTAGTGCTGCGATTATTTTTTCTTTTCTATTCACTTTGATTTTTAAACCTAGAAATTAAAAAGAGTGCTGCGGCACTCTATTTTACTCTACTATATTTTATTTTATCTACAACTAAGGTATCTTCTATTAATTCAAATTTAACCCAATTTAATAAAGTTTCTTCCTCATTTTCCATTTTTAATCTAGTTTTAATTCTATTAACATAACATTTTCCTGTAAGATTTCTGTCTGTTTCTATTGTACCATTATTCATAGAAATATGTCCTATAATGGTGCAGGTACCATCTTCATTAAATTGGATTGTTTGATTTTTAGTGTAAGCATTATCTGTATATACTAATTCACTTTCTAATTGCCATAATCCTTGTAGATTATCTATTTTATTAGTTGGAATTCTTCCTATATCATAGGTTAATAAAGAACAACCTGTTAATAATAATATTCCCGTAATTATGATTAAAAATATTTTTTTCTTCATATTATTTCCTCCTATTATTATTTTACACTATATCTTAGAAATTTGAATAATCATATTCATATCATCGTCTTTTGCCACTATATTTTTATGGGAAATTTTACACTTTTGACATTGATATAATATTTTATAAGTATCTTTATATTTTTCTATTCCAATAGGTTTTAATAATCCTTTACATGGATTTTCTCTATCTCCGGGATTGATATCTACATGTTTTGAATATAAACAATAGGGACAATGATCTCTTGATGAATAGATTAAGGGAGATACTTCTTTTTTACAATTTTCACAAATAAAAGATTCATCACGCTCAGAAAAACGTTTCATTTTATCACGTATAATCAATCTTAAGGGAATATATCCTTTTGATTGATCCCTTTCATTTATATTTTTCATTATATATTTTATAATGAAATTGCACTGTGGATTTGTTTCTATTTTTTTACGGCCTTTATGGACTGGTTTTGGTGACTCAAACCACAGATTTTTAATTTAATTGGTAATTAGTTAGTTAACACGTTAGTTTTTTTACTAATCGATGTTTTATTAGATTACGTGATTCCATGATTAGAAACTCTGTGACAAACTATCAGTGCAAATAAACTAATTAG
>CADBSF010000040.1 GCA_902797265.1 uncultured Erysipelotrichaceae bacterium | reverse complement strand
CCAAATGCTTTAGGAATCTTTGATTCTAAAGCTTCAAAATCTCTTATCGTAACAACGATGGAAGATGGTGGTGGAATTGAAAAAGAACATATCAAACAAGCAATGAAATGGGAACAATGGAATGTTTGGGCAAAGTGGTATGAATTAAATTCCACTCATCCATTAATTTCAAAAAGATTACTTGCTATTTCATCAAGAAGTAAAGATTTTAATCAAGATCCATATATTGTATTTGATTTAGTAAAGGAAGAATCTTATGTCGATGATTTCTTAATCGAATGTTTGATTAGTTTTTTACCAGGATTATCTTTATTAGTTGGTGTTATTTTAATAGTAATAGGAATGAATGCTAAATGGAATTGCCTATTAATTGGAGGAATAACATTACTAATTACTATGATATTTGCGTTAATGAAATATTTCAGAAAATACAAAAAAGGTACTTTTAAAGAAACAACTGTAAGAGATTTATTAGGAGAAGTAAAAGTATCTCATATTACTGCAATTCCTTGTTCTTTAGAAGGAAATATCATTGGACGTGGAAATCCAGGATGTATCTTTAATGAAGATTTTGTTATTAAAGATAAAACAGGAATTATTTTCTTAGATTATAATCAACCATTAATGATTATTAATAAAATATTTGCTTTATTTAAATCACAAGCTTATTTTGATAAAAATGTAAAAGTAACTGGTTGGTATCGAAGAAGTCCTGTTCCTTATGTCGAATTATTAACATTAGAAGTAGATGGAAAAGTAAAGAAAATTCATACCTATAGTATTGGACTAGCTCTACATATAATTTTATTAATTACATCACTTGTAATAATCGGAATTAGTTTTCTATAAAAATCTCATTTTTGAGATTTTTTCTTTCTAAAATGATATAATAAAAAAGAGGAAATATGAGAAGTATAAAATATTTAACAAAGAACAATTTAGAAAAAATTAATGAAGTATTAAAAAATGGTGGAGTTATCATAATACCAACAGATACTGTTTATGGAATTGCTTGTGATTGTTTCAATACGAAAGCAATTGAAAAGATTTTTGAATGGAAGAAAAGAGATAATCAGAAACCAATCGGAGTCTTAACTGATTCCTATGAGAAAATAGAAAAAGTTGCGAGAATAACGAATGATAAAGAGAAAGACTTAATCCATAAATTTCTTCCTGGTGAATTAACAATCATATTAGAAAAGAAAGAGATTGTTCCAGATATCTTAACAGCAAATCAAAAAACAATAGAAGTAAGAATTCCAAACGATAAAAAAACATTAAAAATATTAAAAAACTATCAAAATCCTCTTGCGACTACTTCTCTTAATATTTCTGGAGAAGAACCCATGAGTGTAATTGATGAAAAAATGAAGGATTTTGTAGATAAAATAGATTTATTAATAATAGGAAGTAACAAGAAAAGTGGAATTCCTTCCACGGTTGTGAGAGTGGAAAAAGAAAAAATAGTAGTGTTAAGACAAGAAAAAATAAAAGTAGATTAATAAGAAAAGATTCGATATAATAAAATAAAGTAGGTGAGTAAATTGGAAAAAGAAGAGAAAGAAAAAGTAAAAAAAGAAAAAAGAGAACAAGCACTTGAGAATAAATGTCCAACTTGTACTGCATCCATTTCTTTTAATCCAAAATTAGGAAAATGGAAATGTGATTATTGTGGTAGTGAATTTACTTTAGAGGAGATGCAAAAACATGAGAATAATGCCTCTACTGAGAAGAAAAATGCAAAAACAAAAGAAGATGACTTTGACGGTTATATCAGTTATAAATGTGAAAGTTGCGGTGCAGAAATTGTTGCGGATGAAGAAACCGCAGCAACGTTTTGTGTTTACTGTGGAAATACTGCTATATTAAGGAGTAAATTATCTGGTAAATTTACACCAAGTAAATTAATTCCTTTTAAGAAAGAGAAAAAAGATGCGATTGCTTGTTTTAAAGGTCTATCTAAAGGACGTCCTCTTATGCCAAAAGATTTTAATAATGAAAAAAATATTGAAAAACTAAGAGGAATCTATATTCCATTTTGGTTATTTGATATCAATGTATCAGGAGATATTACTATGAATGGACAAACTGTGGAGACTTGGACAAGAGGGGATACTCATTATACAAAAACAAATACTTTTTTGTTAACAAGAGGAGGAACCATGGACTATAATCATATTCCACAAGATGGGTCTACTCATTTTGATGACGATATGATGAATAGTATAGAACCATTTAATTTTGATGAAATGATTCCCTATAATCATGCTTATTTATCAGGATTTTATGCTGAAAAATATGATGTGAGTGATGAAGAAACATTAAAACTAGCTAGTGAAAGAGCTTTAAATACAACAAGAACAATTTTAAAAGATGACGCAAAATTATATGCTTCCAAAGTAATAACAGGAGATACTTTACAAGCAACAGAAAAAAATCATGATTATGTCCTATTACCAGTATGGATGGTTAATGTAAAATATCAAGATAAAATGCATATTTTTGCAATGAATGGACAAACTGGAGAGTTCATAGGAAATATTCCTTTAGATAAAAAGAAAACAGCAATCTATACGATAGTAATATTTATCATATCCTTTATAATATGTCTTTTTGTTAGTTATATCTTGTTTTTAATGGGAGGGAAATAAATGAAAAAAATTTGTTTAAAAATACTTCTATTATTATTCTTATTAATGGGAATAGGAAATGTCTATGCAAAGCCTTATACCTATGAAAGAAATGAAAGTAATAACTATGGAGTAAATAAAAAATGGAGTATTACAGAAAATAATTTACCAAATGTTTTAGATACTCCCTTAGTAGATGCCAAAGAAAAGATTATTGATTTTGATGATGTATTAACAGATAGTGAAGAAGAGGAATTAACAAAATTAATTAAAAAGTTTATTGAAAAAACAAATATGGATATGGTAATTGTAATACCAAATTTTCCATATTCAAATGATAGTGAAAATGAAGATTATGCAGCTGATTTTTATGACTATAATGACTATGGTTTAGATTTTGAAAAATATAGTGGAGTTCTTTTCTTAAGGAATCACTATGATGCAGATCCATTCTTCAATATTTATACTTTTGGATATGCTCAATTATTTTTTAGCTATAATCGACTTGAGAATTTATTAGATGATATCTATCCTGATATTAAGAGTGAAAATTATGTTAAAGGATTTACGACTTTTATTAATACCATGATTGATTATTATGATAGAGGAATTCCAAGAGAAATGAGAAATTACTATGTTGATGATATGGGTTATCTAAAACAATCAAATAGTAAAGCATATCCTGATTTCAAATATGAAGAAAGACAATTTCAACCATCTTGGTTAATCTATTTATTAATATCATTAGGAATTACAGCTATTATTATGGGGATATTAATAAAGAAAAATAAAATGGTAGTTAAAGTAAAAACAGCTGGTGAGTATTTAAATAAAAATTCTGTCAATATTAATAACAGAAAAGATGTATTCGTAAGTTCACATACTTCTAGTTACACTACATCATCAAGTAGTGGTGGAGGAGGTTTCTCTTCTCATGGTGGCTCATCTGGTGGAGGTCACAGTGGTGGTGGAGGCCGTCATGGATAAAAAATTCATCGAACAATAACAAATATTTCATATATTTTTCACAAAGAAAATATATATTGGTAGTGCAAAGGAAAAATGAGGTGAATAAAAAATGAATAATCAAGAAAATTATCAAGAAATAAAAGAAGCAAGAATTGTAAATCAAAGAAAAGGAAATAGTATTAGTTTAACAATTATAATTATTATGTTTATTTTAATAATAGGAGGAGCTTTAGTAATTGCTTTAAATAATGTAGGCATATTAAATCTTTCTATTTTGAAAGGTCAAAAAGCAGAATTAAACTATACACAAACTAATACGAAATTAAAAGAAGGAATTTATATAACAGATGTTTCTGAAATAGTAGAAGAAGTAATGCCTTCTATTGTTGCGATTACATCAAAAAAACTTGTTTCTAGTGGTTGGCCATTTTACAATAATGGAACACAATATCAAAAAGGAGCTGGTTCTGGAATTATAGTTAGTAAAAATGATACAGAATTATTAATCCTTACAAACAATCATGTAGTAGAAGACGCTGATGAATTAACAATTCAATTTGTAAATGAGAAAAGTGTAGATGGAAAAGTAAAAGGAACATCATCTAAAAAAGATGTCGCAATTATCGCTATTAAGTTAAGCGAATTAGATGAAGATACCATTAATTCCATTAAAATCGCAACTTTAGGAGATAGTGATGCTTTAAAAGTAGGAAATGGTGTTATTGCGATTGGAAATGCATTAGGCTTTGGACAAACCGTAACAGTAGGAGTTGTAAGTGCTCTTGATAGACCATTATATGATGGAGAAGAAAATCAAAAATCAATTCAAATGGATGCCGCAATTAACGGAGGAAATAGTGGAGGAGCTTTATTAAACGCAAAAGGAGAAGTAGTAGGTATCAGTTATGCTAAATACTCTCAAAATGCAACGTCAACACAATCTTCCATTGAAGGAATGTGTTTCGCAATTCCAATTAGTGATGTAAAAGATACAATTACAGCCTTAATGAATGGAGAAGAAGATACCAGTGATGGAGAATTAGGTATTGAAGGATATATGATATCAAGTGCACAAAGTCAAAATTATGACATGCCAATAGGATTTTATATTTCTAAAATTAATAAAGATAGTGGAGCAGACAAAGCTGGCTTAGAAATTGGAAATATTATTACTAAGATTGAAGGAAAAGAAGTAACAGAATTTGTAGATATTTCAAGTGTTATAAACGATAAGAAAAAAGGCGATAAAGTTAAACTAACGATTAGTTATATTAGTGGTAGAGAATATAAAGAAAAAGAAGTAGAAGTAACATTAACGTAAAAGGAATGATTTTAACTCATTTCTTTTTTTCTTTATTTGTCAAGCAACTAATTTTAAAAAAAGTATTGACATATCATATCTTTATAGTATAATAAATATTGTCTACTGAATTTAGTCGACTTGGCTTATCGGAAAGGCTGGGGCGATTAAAGACATATGCGGATGTAGTTTAATGGTAGAACCCCAGCCTTCCAAGCTGACTACGGGAGTTCGATTCTCCTCAT
>CADBSF010000039.1 GCA_902797265.1 uncultured Erysipelotrichaceae bacterium | reverse complement strand
TTTTATTCTAGTTTACATTGTATTTGGATAAATTCCATCCATCAAAAAAAGAGATAAAATTCAATCTCTTCTAATCATACTTCTTTCTCAAATATCGATACAACCAATAAAATCCAGTAAATATAAGCCAAATAAGTAAAAGGAAATTACTTAATTGAACAAGAGTTAATATTTTTTCATTTTGATAAAGAATTGGAGTATCTACTAAATCAACAGAATCATATGCCGCTAAAGCGATAAATGACATAAAGAAATAATAAAGGATACTGAAAAATAAATAATTCATAATTCTTTTAAAATTAGTTAATTTCTTACTAAATAAAGTAACTAAAGTCATAATAGTAACAAAAATAATAATAAAGAAATAAACAATAGTTGAAGGGAAATAAATATAACTTAAAATTGCTTTAATAAAAGAGTCAACACAAGTTCTAACATAAGTAGTATAACTAATTAAAATACCAAGAATAAAACCAATATAAATTCCTATCGCAATCATTTGAATTATATGATTTTTTCTTTTAATATTAACAACTAATATAAGAAATAAAAGAAGGCTTAGTAAAAGCATCTCTATGGATAAAAAGGAAGAAAATAAGTATTGAAATAAAACCTTAAATTTGTCCATAATCGATAAATTCACTATTATCACCTTCTTTATTTACTAACCAACAAGTTCAGAAATATAAACCGTCTGACTATGATCATTATCTTTTGTACAAGTAATCATAGTAAGTGAAGTACGTTCATAATTCCTAATAATGTGAACCGCCCCATTCTTTTCTACATTATAGATATTTACAATTTGATAATGATATTTAGTACCATTATAAGTAATATAAATATCATCACCAACATTTAATCGGTATAAATAAGCAAAATAAGAGATATATGCATCTCCAGAATGTGCCATTAATATCAAATTACCATTAACAACATCTGGCATAGTAGAACCTTCTACTACTGTAACATTATATTTAATATCATTGTATTTAGACCCAACATTATAAAACCCACGTTTTAAACCAATTTTTGGTATCTCCAATACACCAGTATATTTACTATAATCAATTTGATAATTTATCGGTGTTTCTTCTGTAACATTTGGAACAACAGGAGTATCAATAAGTTGAGATGTAACAGAATTATTTGCTTCGCTTATAATCTTTGGATAATTAACATCCATCATTGAAATATTCATTTCTGAGAACAATTCATTTCTCATTCTAACAAGATATTCCCAACTTAAAGAAATAATTCCTATAAAAACAAGAAAAGAGCCAACAAGTAATGTTTGGCTCTTTTTTAATCTATTGTTTGTTTTCTGCTGTTTTTGTATTTGCATATACAATACCAACACCACATAGAAGAACAACTAATCCAATAAAGTAAATAGTTTGAGTCATATTCATACCTGTATCAGGAGAACCTACGAATTCAACTTCAGTACCAGCATCTTCTCTTACAGTTGTACCAGTAACAGAAACTATTTTTTGATAGTCAGCACCAGCAGTATAGATATGACCAGTTAAACTATCAAATACACCACTTACATTGATATTAACAACTTGAACTTTAGTAGTTACTTTATCAGCAGGAACACGTACGTAGAATTTCTTACCAGCAGCAATTCCACTACCTGATAATTGATTTCCACTTTCATCAACTAAGAATGCTCCTTCAATTCCTGATAAACTTACATCATAACTTTCAAAATCTGCTTCTGGAAGACCGGTAACAGTAATAATTGGGCTTTGATAATATTTTCCATCAGATGTTTTAGTAATATCTCCGCTTCCTTTTGAAACGGTTAATTTCTTAGTACTACTAGCATTTTTTGCAGCACTTACTAATGGTTCAATATATTTTGTATAAATACTTTCACCAAAGTTCTTATCATATGTATCAATCATTGCATCATATCCAACTTCAATCATAGTAACTGCTTTAATAGCTGCTAAATCTTCATCACTAATATAGTTTGGACTAGTAGAAGCTACACTTCCTTTAGCTGCTTTTTCTTGATCATATAGATATACCCAAATAGCAACTTGAGTTATCCATCCTTCTACATAATCATTAGTACTTCCAATATTAACAATCTTTTTACCATTTACATAGCTATTGCTTAATAAATATAATAGACCATAGTCACTAATAATTTGACCTTTGTTATAAGTTGTTCCAGTTTCAACGTTATCATTATTATGTTCAATACAGAAAATTGGATTTACATTTCCTGTTGAAGAATAATACATTGGAACTGCAAAGTTAACAGATCTATCATCTCCTTTATATCCTGTTACGAATAATTGAGATGACCCATCACTTTGTGTTCCCTTATAAAAAGTCAATGTATCTCCAGTAGTAGTAGGTGCAGCATAACTGATTCCAGTTTTTTGATTTGCTACAACTCCAAATGTTGCTAGAGAAAACATTGAAAATATTGCAATTACAAATGATAATGCAACTGAAAAATCAACAACCGATCTCCTTGACTTTCTTCCTTGACTTTTTTCTTTCATATAATCACCTTACCTTATACAAGTATTATACCATATTTTTTACAAAATAAAAGTATTTTTTACAAAACATTAAAAATTGTGTCAATACTTACATTAGGCACTGTATTTTTATAATAAAGAATAGCAAGAGTATCACCTTTTTTTACTTCATCTCCAACAAACTTGACTAACTTTACACCAACTGTATAGTCAATCTTGTCAGATTTCTTTACACGTCCAGCACCAAGTGCTAAAGAAAGTTTTCCAATTTCTAAAGCATTAATATCATTGATAATTCCACTCTTAGTAGACTTAATCTCCATTGTTTTATTACTTACTTTAATCTTAGATAAATCTCCGTTTTGAGCCTTCACCATCTCTTCAAATTTATGATAAGCCTCTAAAGAACTAATACTATCTTCAACAAGTTTTCTAGCTTCTTTTTCATCAATATTTCTAATCATACTAACCATAATAGAAGATAATTCATAACAAAGATCAACTAAATTATTGTGAGTTTCTTCTCCTTTTAAGATTTGAATAGCTTCCAATACTTCTAAACTATTACCAATACAACTACCTAAAGGAACATTCATATCACTAATTACACATCGAACTTCTCGATTATAAAAATTCCCTATCTTTACCATTAATTCTTCTAATTTCTTAGCATCTTTCTTACTCTGTAAAAATGCTCCATTTCCAACTTTAATATCAATTAGAATTTTATCTGCTCCACTAGCAATCTTCTTACTCATAACACTAGAAGCAATTAAAGGAATAGAAGAAACTGTTCCTGTAACATCTCTTAGTGCATAAATCACTTTATCCATAGGAACTAAATTCCCAGTTTGTCCTGTAATAACTAAATGAATATTTTTTACTTGTTTTTTTAATTCTTTCTCACTTAAATCAATAGACATCCCTGGAATACTTTCTAATTTATCAATAGTACCTCCAGTATATCCAAGACCACGTCCACTCATTTTAATAACTACTCCACCACAAGCCGCAACAATAGGAGCAATAATTAAACTTGTTTTATCTCCTATTCCACCAGTAGAATGTTTATCAATTTTAACTCCTGGAATGTCTGAAAAATCTAAAACATCCCCACTATCAATAAATAGCTTAGTCAAAGCAAATGTTTCTTCATCAGTCATTCCATTAATACAAATAGCCATTAATAAAGAACTCATCTGATAATCAGCAATTTCTCCATTTAAATATCCATTAAAGAAATAATCCAATTCTTGATAAGTTAACTCTTCTCCCATTCTTTTTTTATTAATAATATCTACAATCATAATAACTCCTTTCGAAAAATATCAGAATCTCTCATAACAAAACCGCACTTTTCATATAACTTATGAGCAGCTAGTCTACTTCTTCTACAAGTAAGTTGCATATACATAGCTTGATTATCAGAACAAATTTTACAAGCTTCCTCAATAAGTTGTTCTCCAAGTCCTAAACCTCGATATTTGGAATTAATACAAACATAATCTACTAAATAATAATAACGATCTAAAATTGGATTAAGTACCTTAGTAAGTAACAAATATCCACAAACAAATTGATCAACAGTAATTACAAGTTCTTGAAATTGATTATCATGAAATTCTTTTTTAGAAACACCAAAAGCTTCTTGCAAAATTTCATTCACAAGAAGATAATCAGAATCTTGATAAAGACGAACTTCACCTTTCATACAACCACCTATATTCTCTTATTCTTTTTTTTATAATTAGTATTCTCTTCTAATCTAGAATACATTTGAGATAATATATCACAAGAAATATTATTATGATTATCTTGTAAAAAAGTCTTTAATAATTGAAAACGATGAAAAACATCATAATCTTCAGTAATAACAACATCTTGAAACAATAAAGACTCTTCTTCATATTTAGAACTATCATCTACATAAATAGTAGATAATTCTTTTTTCTTTGGAATTAATATATGTTCAATAAAACTATCAACAAGATTCACTTCCCAAGCATTTAATGCTTCCTTATCAGTACAAAGACATAAACTACTAGTTTCTATCATACTATTCATAGTAACATATACTTGATAATCTTTATCAATAACAAATTGAGAAATGATATATCCTGTCTTTCCAAATCCAATTTTTTTAAATTCAATTAAAGACTCCTGTCTCTCACTTTTATTTTCTTTAACCATAAACCCTCCTTAAAAATATTATAAGAAAAAAAGAGAAAAAAAACAACTGATTTTATCAGCTGTTTTTGTATGGTAAGATATTTACAATTATTAGTATTATTCTTCATCTAGACTCTTTTTAGAAGACAAAAAAGTAATTTTTTCACATATAATTTCCACTACTTTTTCATTCTTTCCATCTTTTTCAACCATTCTAGATTGAATTCTTCCTTTCACACCAACAACATCCCCTTTAGAGCAATACTCACTAGTATTTTCAGCAATATTATCAAAAGCAACACAATCAATAAAATCAGTATCATATTGACCATCACTATTCTTAAAACTTCTAGGAATAGCGATTGAAATAGTCGCAACTTTAACTCCATTCTCTGACTTATTTACTGTAATATCTTTAGTAAGTCTACCCACTATAATAATTTGATTTAACATAAATCACCTCCTTTCAAGGAGGCTATCTTAATATAGATAAAAAAAGAAATCAAACGACTAATTTTGCATTTTAAAAGCTATTTTTAAGTAAAAAAAAGAAAATTCCCTAACGGAATTTTTCCTTTTCAAATATCTTTTCTTGATAATAATCAAGTTTACTATAAATTACGTTTTATTAATTGATTTAATTCAACTGCATATTCCATAGGTAATTCTTCTCTAAACTTTTCAATAAAACCTAAAATAATTAAGTCCATTGCTCTATCTCTAGAAATACCTCTACTCATCATATAAAATAGGTTATCTTCACTAATCTTAGAAACAGTTGCTTCATGTTCAATATGACTAGTTTTATTGTAACAAGCATTAACAGGAATGGTATCACTCTTAGAAGAAGAATCTAATATTAAGGTATCACATTTCACATTGGCATTACTATCAGTTGCTACACTATTAATAAAAGCTTTTCCACGATAAGTTGCATTTCCACCATTTCTCGCAATACTTTTGGATAAAATATTACTAATCGTATGTTTTCCAAGATGAATCATTCTAGCTCCAGTATCTTGTATTTGTCCATTACCAGCAACACTGATAGTAATACAAGTTCCCTTAGAATAATCTCCTTTTAAAATACAACAAGGATATTTCATCGTAACTTTACTTCCAATATTACCATCAATCCACTCCATAGTACCATTCTCATCAACAAGAGCTCTTTTCGTAACTAAGTTATAAACATTATCTGCCCAATTTTGAACCGTAGAATATCGACACTTACTATTTTTTCCTACATATATTTCAACTACTGCAGCATGAAGACTTGATTCACTATAACTAGGCGCAGTACAACCTTCAATATAATGAAGGTCACTATTATCATCTACAATAATCAAAGTCCTTTCAAACTGTCCCATATTACGACTATTAATTCGAAAATAACTTTGTAAAGGACGATCTAATTTTGTATTAGGTGGAATATAAATAAAACTTCCTCCCGAGAAAACAGCTCCATTTAAAGCAGCGAATTTATTTTCAGTATTCTTTACAATTGTTCCAAAATACTTTTTCACTAGCTCAGGATACTTTTTCATCGCAACTTCAATAGAAGTAAAGATAACTTTTTTCTCTTCAATTTCTTTTAACATCGAATGATAAATTACTTCACTTTCATATTGAACACCCATACCACCCATATGTACTTCAGATGATAAAACACCAACAGAATCCAAATCATCAACGATTGGTTTTAATACATTATTCCAATCATTTTTAATTTCCTCATCCCGACTATCATTTTTATAGTAAATAATTTTAGAATAATCTAAATCTATTTTAGGACCAAAACTAGGATTATCCATCTTTTCAAATTTTTGAAAACTATCTACTCTAAAGTCTCTAATCCAATCTTCTTCTTTTTTTATAGATGAAATTGTCTTTACCTTTTCTAAATCTAATCCAACAATTTCCATAATCATCAACCTCTATTATTTATAAACTTTTTTCTTATTAGAATCATTCATATACTCATTAAATTTACTAAGTAAAGCTTTATCTTTTACGTAAATATCACGATACTTCATTTTTTGCAAAACATCTTTATTTTGAATAATAGAAATTCTATTAGGAAAGAATTTTTTAGAACGTAACATCATATCTTCTACCTCAGAATAAGAAATCGTCTCTTTCCCAATCATTCTTTCCATAGAAACATTATCTAAAATATAACAAGCCCCATCTTTTTCTTCTCCATATATTAAACGAATCTTAGTCCCAAAATCTTCTCCTGCTAAAGTTATATTTGAGTATGGTACTCGATCATATACAGGATAATGATCAGAAGGATTAAAAAGATTAACATAGCTTATAGGTGTTTTAATTAAAATAGCATAAGCTCTATGCATAGGTATCAAAGATGCATTCCTTTCCACATCAAAACGACGTATTTCTGCTAAAAACAAATTCTTTGTGTCTAAACGATTTAAATCTATCATACGAACCTCCTAAATATAATTATTGATTTATTAAATCTAATATTGCCTTTTCTGGTAATATAGCACAATTCATTCGATTAGGTTGTTTCCCAATCTCATTATAAACAATTAATTCCCCTAACAATTCTTCATCATATTCCTCTTCATGAATCATCTTATTGTAATTATCCAAAATCTTTCTAGCATCATCTACACTTTTTCCAATTAAATTTCGAATAATAATAGAACTAGCAGAAGTACTAATTGCACAAGCTTCTCCATCAAAACGAATATCTTTTATAATGTTATCTTCTATTTTTAACATAAAATCTAAGTTATCAATACAACTATCACTATGAGAATTAATTCTTAGATAACCATCTTCTGAGATTAATCCTTTATGATAAGGATCTTGATAATTATCTAAAATAATCTCTCTTCTTAAATTCTCATCCATTATAATACCACCTTAAATATATCTTTACTCTTTTTTAATGCTTCAACAAATATATCAATATCATGATAATTATTGTAGAAATAGAAACTAGCACGAACGGTATTTTTAATATCCATTTCATCTTTAAGCATCTTCGTACAGTGATTACCTGCTCTAACACAAATATGATAATGATTTAAATATATCGCAACATCTTGAGCAAATACTCCATCTAAATTAAAAATGATAATTCCACTTTCACTATTTGGATTATAAAGAATGAAATTAGGAATTTCTTTTATTTTTGATAAAAAATAATTCTTTAAATCTTTTTCTTGTTTTTGAATTTGATCCATTCCTATAGACAATAAATAGTCAATTGCTTTTCCTAATCCAATCACCTCTGCAATAGGAGGAGTACCAGCTTCAAATTTGGTAGGAACATTTTTTAATTCATAAGTATTGTCTTCTTCAAAGAAAACATTCATACCTCCTCCATAAAAAATGGGATCCATCTCCTCTAATAACTCTCTTTTTCCTATTAATACACCTACTCCTGTAGGTCCACACATCTTATGAGCAGAAAAGCATAAAAAATCCATATAGGAAGAAATAAAATCTTCTTTCATATGAGGAACACTTTGAGAACCATCAACAACAAATAGGATATGATGATCATGACATAATTTTCCAATACTAGAAACATCTCGAATATCACCAATAACATTAGTAACATGACTTAGACTAATCACTTTAACAGAAGAAGAAATACATTTTTGGATAGATTCCAAACTAAGTGAATAATCATCTTCCAAAGGAATATATTGTAATTCAATTCCAATTTCTTCCCTTAATTTTATCCAAGGAAGAATATTAGAAGCATGTTCTGCTTTATTTAATAATACTACATCTCCCTTTTTTAAATGTTTCTTCATATATCCAAAAACTACCATATTTAGTGACATAGTTGCACCACTAGTAAATATTACATTATCTCTATCACAGTGAACAAATTGACTTACTTTATCACGAACAGAATCATATTCTTGATCAGCTCGAATACTAAAATCATATTCTCCTCTATGAATATTAGAAGAATAAGATAAATAGTATTCATTCATTTTATCAATAACTACTTTAGGTTTTAAAGTAGTTGCTCCATTATCTAAAAAAACAACATCATCAGAAAGAATAGGAAAATCTTCTCGATTCAAGGATATCACCTCCTATATTTTTTGAATCTCATCAAGAAATTGAGAAATTCTATTAACATCAATACTATCAGATTCAATTAAAAAACCATGAAGAAGTAATCGATTAGCTTCATCTCTAGTAATTCCTCTGCTCATTAAATAAAATATTTTATCAAAAGGAAACTTACCAATATAAGCTCCGTGATTAGCAACAACATCATAATTATCAATTATTAAATTAGGACATATTTCACTTTTACCATCATCCATATTAATAATTTCATTTTCTTGATTACAAATACAACCACTACAATCTTTTTCAACAATTCCATTTACGGAATACTTTAATTTTTTATTGAAAACATTAACTCCATGATTAATTACTTCACTATGAGTATTGCTTTTCATATGACGAATATCGATAGAAAATTCATGATTAGAATAATTAATATTGCTATAATAATAGTATAATTGAACACCTTCCGTTAACAAATTAATCTTAACTTTAGAACTACTATTAATAGAGAAATGAAAAATAATGGTATCTTCAACAATATTATATTGATATTCACTAGATTGATTATTATCTAACACATATAATATTTTATTCACTAACATCATCCCCAGATATATCATTTATACCATGATAACCATTTTTTTCTATCTCAAGAGCTAATTGATAATCTCCTGTTTTTACTATTTTTCCATCTTTTAAAATATGAACAAAATTAGGTTTTATATACTCAAGAATTCTAGGATAATGAGTAATAATTAATAAAGATGCAGTTCTGTTCTCTTTTAAATAAGAATTAATGTTATCACAAACTATTTTTAAACTATCAACATCTAATCCAGAATCCAACTCATCTAAAATAATCATTTTAGGTTTTAATATTTTCATCTGTAATATTTCATTTTTCTTTTTTTCTCCACCACTAAATCCTTTATTTAATGATCGATGAATCATATTTTCATCTAAAGAAAGATCTTTCATTCCATCTTCTAATTCTTTAATAAATGTATATAAATTAACTTTTTTAGATGTAATACTATTTTTAGCAGTTCTTAAAAATTCACTATTACTAACACCATCAATAACAGTAGGATCTTGCATACAAAGGAATAATCCTTTTCTACTTCTTTCATCTACATCCAAATTAAGAATACTTTCTTTATCTAATAAAATATCTCCCGAATGAATTTCATATTGATAATGACCCATAATCACTTTAGATAGAGTACTTTTTCCAACTCCATTAGGTCCCATAATAACATGTATTTCTCCATCATTTATCGTTAATGAAAAATGATCTAAGATAGAATAATCGGAATCCTTAACAGAACAACTTAAGTCTTTAATTACTAACATAGGTTACACCTCTTTATAAAATCACTTATATTTTAACACAAAACAAGAAGAAGAAAAAGAAAAAAAGTGGAAAATCCACTTTTTAAATTACAGTTTATGATACTCTTCTATGATAAGATTCCTCTTCTTCTTCATTAGCATAATTATTTTCTCCTAATAAAGCTTTAGCATTAGCAAGTAATCTTGCTATATCACCATTATCACGAGTTGCCTTTTCTCTTAGCAACTCAGCTTCATGAGAAAGTTGATCATAAGACTTTTCCATATTACGAATCTTATTTTCTAGTTCATGATTTGCTGATTGTAAACTATTGATATCATCAAGTAATTCTTTTCTACTACTACTTAATTTAGAAATAGATGTTTTTAAACGAATAATTGTTGCATCTTTTTGTAAAATTTCATTTCTTTGTTCTTTATTTTGATTCATTAACTCTGTAAACGATTTAACAAAATCTTCCATAGTATTATCATTTTCAACAAATCTTTCATCTACTTTAAATTTATCAGCATCAAAACCGTTATAATCTTCATTAACATCTTCATCTACATAAGGTAATGCAACTTCTTCTGACTCATTATTTACAATTAAATCAGAATCTTCTTCTTCAATTTCTTCTTCATTACCGTCATCTTGAATATCAAAAGGTAATTCTACTTCTTCCTCACTAGTTACTTTCTCTTCAGCAGGAACTTCTTCTTTCTCTTCTTCAGCCTCAGCAAAAGGTAAATCTACTTCTGCCTCACTTGCAACTTCCTCTTCAGC
>CADBSF010000038.1 GCA_902797265.1 uncultured Erysipelotrichaceae bacterium | reverse complement strand
CTTCTTTTAGAGAAGCTTCTTTTAAAAGGTTCGCAAATACTTCACCTCTTTTACTTTTCTCTCCCACAATAATTCTTGATGGATATAAATTATCATATAAAGCTTTTCCTTCTCTTAAGAATTCTGGTGAAAAGAAAATATTATCAATATTATACTTTTTCTTTACACTTTCTACATAACCTACTGGTATTGTTGACTTAATAACCATAGTTGTTTTATTACCCATACTAATTACCTTTTCAATTACATCTTCAACACTAGAAGTATCAAAGAAATTTAATTCATCGTCATAATTAGTAGGTGTTGAAATAATAACAAAATCAGCATCTTTAAAAGCTTCTTTATAATCTAGAGTTGCTTTTAGATTTAAATCTTTTGTCTTAAAGAATTCTTCTATTTTCTCATCTTTAATAGGAGAAATTCTATTATTAATCATATCTACTTTTTCTCTTAATACATCTAAGGCAACTACCTCATTTTTTTGACTTAGTAACGTAGCTAGAGATAATCCTACATAACCTGTTCCTGCTACTGCAATTTTCATATTTTATTCCTTCTTTCTTATTTAATTCCATCTGCTAAACTACAGATATGAGAAGAATATTTTCCTCTTAGTTTTGGATATTCTTTTAAATACTCTTCTTCTACTTTTTTTAATATTTCTTTTTCTTTTGTTGGATCAATTAAAGCAATACAACATCCTTTAAATCCGGCTCCTTGAAATCTTGTTCCATATACTCCATTTATTTTGGATATTATTTCATAAAGCTTAATTAATTCTTTAGAGCCAGTTTCCCATTTATGAATAGAACTATATCCAGATTGTGTCATTAGTAATCCAAATTGTTTTATGTTTCCATTTCTATATTCTTGGATTCCTTTTTCTACTCTTTCACATTCTTCATAGAAATGTTCTGCTCTTTTTACAAAATTAGGTGGTAATTTATTTTGATACTTTAAAAATATTTCTTTATCAATATCTCTCATATTAGAATCATTTACTCTACCGTATTCTTGTTTACTAAAAGCTTTTAACAAATAGGAACTACAGCGAAGTTCTTCTACTCTTCTATTATAATTTCCGCTCGATAGTAAATTTTCTAATCCTGAAAAAAATATTGCAATAGAAAAATCCATTTTTTTCTCAGATTCGATTAATTGAATACTTTCTTCTTTCATATCAATAAATAGGAGTTTATTTTTTTTACAATAAATTTCTGAATATTCATTTAATTTACCATTGTTTACTCCTACATAATCAATATCCGATTCAGAAGCTATTTCAATTAAAGTTTGATTATCAAGCTTGATATTATTAAGAAAAGCCAAGGCATTAATAAAAGCTATAATAATAGCACTACTACTAGAAGATCCTCCAATAGGAAGTTCTCCATCCATTACAGCACTTAATCCTATTCGCAAAGGATATTTTCTTAATAAAGCAATGGTTGCTCCTCGTAAATTATCTGCCCAATCATTTTGTTTTTCAGAAGGAGTTTCTAAAACATGCCATTCTGCTCTTTTTTGAAATTGTAAGTTCGTAATTTCAATAATTCCATTTGTTTTTTTGCTGTAAGCGATATGAACTCCTTTATCAATCGCAAAGCTTAATGTTAATCCTAAATTATGGTCTGTATGAGCTCCAATTGGACAAATCGTATAAGGAGTAAATGTTGTATAACTTGGTTGCTCTTGATAAAGTTTTTGATATTCTTCCACTACTCTTTTTCCAATACCATTTGCTGTATAAAAAACCGTACTTTCATTGGTTCCAATTTCATTTTCTAATAAAACATCTTTTCTTCTTTTATCTCGAGGTTTCATTGCATCAGAAGGAACTAGCCATGTATTTCCTTTTTTACGAACTCCTGGAATACGATTATCTCGACAAAGAGCTGTTACTTTTCTTTCTTTCATACCCCAATTATTACTAATTTCTCGAACGGATAGATATTGCATAGTATCACCACTTACTCGATTATTTTATAATATTATTGATAATATGTCAATATATATTGTGATATTCTAAGTATAATGTCATATTATAATAAAGGAAAATAATCTTTTCCTTTATAAAAT
Organism: uncultured Erysipelotrichaceae bacterium; assembly: GCA_902797265.1. GTDB lineage: Bacteria > Bacillota_I > Bacilli_A > RF39 > UBA660 > UBA3789. Next base: position 6,033 of record CADBSF010000038.1, on the reverse strand, counting down.
ATTTTGTTCTAGTTTTTCCTCTAAATTAATAATCAGAGAAGAAGTAGATAATAATAAAGCCGCAATAGATAAAGCATTTTTAAATGCAGTTACTAGTACAATTACGGGATCAATAACAAGATTATCCGTTAATGGAATTAGCTTTTTCTTTTGATAATCATATATTATTTTGTATTGATTTTTTCTAATTTCTTTTTTTATGTTTTCTGGTTCTAAGCCTAAGTTTTCCATAATCTTTTCAAATGGCTTTTCTAAGGCATTTTTGATAATTATTTCACCATCTGTATTACTTGCTAATAAATCACTAATTTTTAAATAGGTAATCCCTTCTCCTAATACAATCCCCTCTTTGGCAGAAGATAAAGAAGAGATACAATCTTCATAACGCATGATTTTTTCTTTCTTTTCTGTTTTGGTAACTCCTCCTACATATATTGTTGTAATCCCTTTTTCTAATTTAGATATTCTACTCATAATAAATTCTTTTTCATAATCACTATAACAAGATTCATACTCTTCTTTTAATTTATGAATTAATTCTTTTGCATTCTCTTGATTTGATTCAATTATTATTTCATCTTCTTTTAAGATAATGTTAGATATAAATCCACAATCATTACCATAAGTTTTTTCATAATCAATATTTTTGATTCTAGCATTCGATAAAGTCTTAATATCTTCTTCTATTAAATCTCTATGTTTGGCATATTCTTCTATTTCTACAAAAAATAGATTCTTTTTATTTAAATAATAGACTAAAACTTCATTTTTTATTTCTTCATTCATCTCTTCTACTAAAACTAATAAATTTTTATCTTGTTCTAAGGCATCATTTACAATTTCAGAAATTGACTCTAAAGAATCTAAATATCCTTTTAATATTAGAATATGTACATTTTCTAATTCAATCTCATCTTTTTTTGTAAAATAAACGCTAGAAAGATTCCGAATACTTACATTATATCCTTTTTTATGAAGAATCATTGTTCTTTCTTCTTTAGATTCTTCTAATTTTATGGAATATTTACTTTTCATCTTATGGAAAACACTTGTCGTAATATTCGCAATTTCTTCATCATTTGTTGATGTCTTCGCAATATGATAATACTCTTCTTTAGAAGGCTTTTTCTTTTCTTTTAATAGTTCCTTTACTACTTGATCCATACAAGATAGTAATTCATTTTTTAATACAATTTTATTTTTCCCATTTTTAATCAATTCTTCTCCTTGATTAAAAATACTTTGTAATAATACTAAAGTAGTAGTTGTTCCATCTCCTACTAATTCATTTGTTTTTAAAGATGCTTCTTTTATTAGTTCTAATACAGTATCCTCTTCTTTATTATCACTATTTATATTTTCTGCAATCGTAACTCCATCATTTGTAATATAAGGACTTTTCTCACTACTATTGATTATGATATTATTCCCAGTTGGTCCTAGTGTCTGTGATACCGTATCACATAATAAATTAACACTTTTCTTCATCATTTGATTGAGTTCTTCTCCACTGATTACTTTCTTCATTTTTCATTCTCCATTTCTAGCATATTCTTCCAATATTTTTTTGGCATAAAATTCTGCTGACATCTTCTATTTTCTCTAGAAGATATCGCAATTGTTTTATGAAATGATTTCCATAAATCTTCGATTTCCTTTTCTTCTTCTGTCTTTTCTATATTTAATGAAATTACTTCTTCCTTTGTTAAATAAAGAACCTCTTTTTTATCATATATAGCATAGATTTCTCTAACGGTATCTTTAATAATCCAATTATCTTCTGCTAATCTTTTTTTAAAATGATCTGCCAGTATTCCTATTACATTATTATCAGGAGAAATCTCTCCATAATAGAAATCATTTTTCATTTTCTGAAATCTTAAAAATCCTTTTAGTTTATGAGCTTCTCTTCTTACTCTTTTCGAAAGAATGATTAAGTTATTTACATCATCGATTCTTCTCATACAAAAAACTTTATTTCCATATTTTAAATAGGATAAGAAAAATCGATAAATAATCATTTCTTTTTCTTCATGATTTGATAAAAATACATTATAAATCATATAAGTTGATACTCTATCCAATCTCTTACAAATTTGTTCAATATTTTCTCTTTCATTTTTAATTAATAAATAAATCTCTTGATCAAATAATCTTTTTTGATAGCAATTAATCTCTTTGATATCATCGGGATTTTTCTTTGTCTTTATTAATTCGCATAATAACGATAAAAAACTAAAAAATCCCCCTTCATATAGATAAACATTATTCATGGAATAAACTCAATTGAACATGATTATCATTAACCATTTTATCTTCTAATATCAAATTCTTTTCAATGATTTTTCGATTAAAGATATTGGTATCGGAAAAATATTTTCCATTACATAGAATAAAGTATTTTGCTCTTTTTACAGATATATTCATTTTCTTTAAATCATTAAATTCTAATCTATAATACTTTCTATTTCGAATAATCTTTTTCGCACTTTCTGGTCCTATTCCTGGTACTTTTAATAATTCATAATAACTTGCTTCATTGATTTCTTTTGGATATTCTTCTAAATGTCTTAACGCCCAATCTGCTTTTGGATCTAATAGAATATTAAAATTAGGATTCTGAATACTTAATAGATTATCTACTTTATAGTTATAAAATCTTAATAACCAATCAGCTTGATAAAGTCTATTTTCTCTAACTAAAGGAGGAGCTTTTAAACTAGGTAATAACTTATCTTTATTTACAGGAATATAAGCCGAATAAAAGACTCTTTTTAAGGAAAAGTTCTTGTAAAGTGATTCACTTTTTCCTAAAATATCTAAATCTGTTTCTTGACTAGCTCCTATAATCATTTGTGTACTCTGTCCAGCTGGTGTAAAAGTATTACTTTTATTGACTTTAACCGTTTTCATAATATTTGTAATTTTATTCTCTTCTTTATTTGGGGCTAGTAACTTTAAACCATTCAAGGTAGGAAGTTCAATATTAGCACTAATTCTATCTACTAATTTTCCTAGTTTTTTTAATAAAATATCACTAGCTCCTGGTATTGCTTTTGCATGAATATATCCATTAAAATGGTATTTATTTCGAAGTAAATAGATTGTCTCTATCATCTTTTCCATAGTATAATCAGGACTCTTAACAATTCCGCTAGATAGAAATAATCCTTCAATATAATTTCTTTTATAAAAATTCATGGTTATTTCACATATTTCTTCTGGATAAAAAATTGCTCTTTTTACTTGATTACTTCTCCTATTAATACAATATTTACAATCAAAGATACAAGAATTTGTCATTAATATTTTTAATAAGGAGATACATCTTCCATCACTCGCAAAAGAATGACAAATTCCACAATAAGCAGCATTTCCTGTTGTATTAGAAGAATTCTTTCTATTACTTCCACTAGAAGAACAAGATGCATCATACTTAGCACTATCACTTAATATAATTAATTTTTCCCTTATTGTCATTTTATATCACCAAATTAATTATACATCTGTTCGATATAATTTGTCTAGTCTTTTTTTCGAAAAAATGTTCGAAACAAAAAAAACTATTATTCTATTATTTCACTTTTTGTTATAAGATATACTTCTTTTTATATCAATTTCATTGTGTATATGATTGCTTCATGATAAAATAGGAATCTTCAAAGGAGTATTATTATGAATAACAACAATAAAAAAACATTTAACGCAAGAAGAAACTAAGCATTATTATCAGATTATGGAAGATAATCCTCAATCAAAAAGTTTTTATAGAGACATGATAATAACTGGCAATCTTAGACTAGTTTATTTTAGAGTTTATAAGTATTTCAGTCAGGCTGATTATGATAAAGATGATTTAATTTCTATAGGAAGTATTGGCCTTATCAAGGCTGTAGATACTTTTGATTATCATAAAAATATTGTATTTTCTAATTATGCAATTCAATGTATTGACAATGAAATATTAATGGCTCTTCGTAAAAAGAAAAATTATAAAAAACATGTTTGTGGTGATTTTACTCTTTATGATGATGATAAAAATACTTTACTTGATACTTTTTCTTATGAAGAAAATACTTTAGATGATATCTTATTTCAAGAATAAAAAGAAGAAATCATTCGTTACGTTAATTCTTTACCTGAAAAACAAGCTAAAATTATGAGTTATTATTTTGGCTTTTGTAGTCAAAAAACATTAAAATTAAATGAGATTGCAACTTTAGTTAATGTTCATCCTTCTTATATTAGTAAAACCATAAAAAAACAGTTAAAAGCTATTTATAATTATTTAAATGAGCAAAAAAAGGTAAAAGCAAAAACTAATCATCTTGACAATACTAAAATTGACTTTCTTTATATATACTTAAATTGCTATTCCAAAGAAGAAATAAATAAAGCTCTGAGTCAATTAAATTATGAAGACTTTAAAATTCTTTCTCGTTATATTGAAAATCCTAATTATAATAATAGTATTACTTTCTTTCAATCTTTAATTCCTAAAATTAAAAGTCTAATTTCAACTACTCATATGAATAAAGAAAAAGATATAAATGATTTTTCTTTAAAAGAAGAAAATGATTCTCATTTATCTAGTATTGAAGATAGTCATAATGATAAAGTAAATAATAATCAAAAAGACACATCTTATGAAGAAGATGTATGTTCTTTAACTGTGTTAGATGATAATTCTTTTCTTTCTAAAATAGTAGAACATTATCTTTATCATTCTGATTCTGTTACTTTAAAAGAGTTTTTCATTCTTACTATGATGTTTATTAATATTTCTAATCACTCTTATTCTTTAGATGAATTAGCTTCTTTTCTAAATATTAGTTTAGAAGAAGTAAATTCTATTATGATTCAAGCACTAAATAATATTAAAAATTATTATTCAAAAAAGATAGAAAGTGCTTCTTCTTTTACTTATAAACTATCTTAGTATAGAATTATTATTAGAAAGTGGATGATTATTTGTGAAAAATAGCATATTTAAAACGTTAGATGAAAAAGAAATTATATTATTATTTAATAGTTATCATCAAGGAAATATAGAAGCTAGAGAAAAAATTATTAAGCATAATATTCCTTTAGTTTACTATCTAATTAAAAAAAATATTTCTTATTTTGTTTATACTGTTTATGATTTTGATGATTTATTATCGATTGGAATGATTGGTCTTATAAAGGCTGTTGATACTTTTAATGAAGATTTCAATTATAAATTTAATACGTATGCAGCTAGATGTATTATGAATGAGATTTATTCTTATATGAGAAAAGAGAAAAAAAGAAGAAATGATATTTATCTTGATCAAACTGTTTATCCTAATGATGAAACTACTTTAGGAGATACGATATGTGATGTTATTGATATCAGTGAAGATTTAGGAATAGAAGATGAATATCTTCAATTACATGATATCATTTCTCACTTAAAACCTAGAGAGATTGAATTGCTTAGGTTATTTTATAAAGAAAATATATCTCAAGCAGAGATTTCTAAGATGTTTCACATTAATCAATCTACAGTTTCTCGTCAATTAGCTATTGTTTATGAGAAGATAAAACAGGGTTTTGATAATAATTATATAAGGCATGAATCTAAAAGAAAAAGTAAAATTGATTTTTTATATAAATTTTTAAGAGACTATCAAGTAGAAGATATTAATGCTAGTTTGTCTATGTTGACTCAAGAAGAATTTGATATTATTAGAAAACAAATAGAATCTAATAGTGATTCTTTATCAAATGAAATGATGAGTGTTGTAATTCCTAGAATTTGTGAAATAATTGATAATAAAAAAAGTGTTCAATATAGAAAATGATTTATTAATAATCTTTATTGCTACTTATCTAGTAGTTTAAAAAAAACAATTATTTGATATGAACCCCAAATAGTAGACATCAATAAAAAAACAGTAGATTAAAAAGAGAAAATTATTTTTCTCTTTTCAGACTGTTGACAAAAGATTTTTTGTTAATAGTCTTTTTATTTTTTTAAAATTGTTTTATAATTAAGTTGTAAGGTTGCTT
>CADBSF010000037.1 GCA_902797265.1 uncultured Erysipelotrichaceae bacterium | reverse complement strand
TGGTAGCGAAGGAGGGGATCGAACCCCCGACCTTTCGGGTATGAACCGAACGCTCTAGCCAGCTGAGCTACTTCGCCATTTCTTTTGAACATAATAATAATATCAAAAGAATTATTAAAAAGCAAGTATTTTCGAAAAAAAAGAAGAAGAGTTATCTACAATCTTGCTTCTTTCCTTTTTTCTTCACTAATTGATAACTACTAGCATCTGTTAATGCCTTTTCATCAATAATAACTTCTTCATATTTTCCTAAAGAAGTGTAAACTTTTACAAAAGCTTGCCATGTTGTATTATCAATAACAGTATCTAATCCTCTAGCACCAGTTTTTCTATCATAAGCTTGCTTTGCAACTGCTGCGATATAAGCATCAGTAAATGTAATTTTAACCCCTAATTTTTGAAAAATAGCTTCTTGTATTTTAAGGGCAGATTCATCAGATAATAACATGATTTTTTTAATAGAGTTCACATCTAAATCATTCATTTTAATGACATCTAATCTTCCCATAAGTTCATCTGTCATCATTCCCTTTTCAACAAAATCCTTTACCTCTGGAAGACTTTCATGCCCTATTACTTCATTTCTAATAAAACCTACTTGTTTTTTCTTAAAATATTTATAAACATCGGTATAAGCGCCACCTAATATCTTTATCATTTTAGAAGTATTAATCTCAACTTTTTCTTTTGAATTTTTTACATCTTCACAAGCTTCATAAGAAGTTCCATCCATAAATTTTAATAATAAATCTAGAACTCCTTTTTTACTATGATCATCTCTTCTTTGAGAACCTTTTTTATCAATTTCATCGAAATAAATAATTGCTTGTTCTACTTTTTCTTTATCTCTTCCACATTCTTCATATAACTTCCATAAGTATTCTTCGATATCTCTTCCTACCCATCCTGGTGTTGTTAGTTGAGTAGAATCAATTTCTAAAAAGGGACGATTGATATATTTCGCAATTAATCTCATAAGTTCTGTCTTTCCTACTCCCGTTTGACCAGTTAAAAGAATTCCTCTTTTCTTCTTTCTCTCATCCATTTCCTTTCTAGCAATTTCGGCAATAACTCTTTTAGCAGGTTCATCTTGAGCAATTAATGTTCTCGTTACTTTCTCAAATAAATCATCAATATTTATTTTATTTAATTCTTCTACTTCTTCCTGATAATTTTCATCAACATTAGTAATTTTTCTTTTTCCTTGTTTCTTTGTTCCTGCATTTTCTATTCTACTAGAAGCTGGTAATTTAATTTCATCTTCATCTAATTCATCTGCTACTTCTTGAAAATCTATCGTTGTTAAAACTTCTGCCATATCATCAAAATCTGCTTTAATTTGACTCTTTAATTGTTGCAACTCTTCTTTTGAATACTCTCCATTAATAATATTCATAATTAATTCCATAAGTTGAGGATGCATTTCTCCATATTCATAATGCTTATCAATATTCTCTTCCTCTTCTGTTAATTCTTCATCCTCTTCATCTTCATCACTAGAAAGTAATCCTTTTTCTAATCTTAAGAATTCTCTTTCCGTATCATTCTTTATTTTTTCTGTATCAAGAGGAATACAAAAAGCATCTCCTGTTGATATTTTCCCTACATAATAGAAAATACTTTTTGCCTTCTTTCCATAATTATCAATTGCTTCTTCTATTGTTAAATTCTCTCCAATACTTTTTGCTACACTACTTACAGAAATAATATTAAAAAATCCAGTTGGTGTTTCCTTTTTCATTAAAAATGGACTTGTTATAGGTAAAAAAGTATTCCCATTATTATCCGTAAATACACTATTTTTTTCATCATAATCTCCTATAGTAGGATAATTACAAGTAAAAATAAATGAATCTTCTCCAATATAATGTCTATTATAAATAGTTGCTAAGGCTTTTTCTGACATAACGATTCCCCCATTAGTTCTTTATTATAATCAAAAAAAAGTTATTTTACAATAACTTCTATTTAAAAATAACATTTTCATTAAATTTATGAATAATATTCGTAATTTCTCTTCCTTTTCCTTTTATCTTATTCAAAATTCTTGTTTTAAAGAATCTAGTTTTTGTATACTCTATTTCTAATTCATAAATATCATTTAATAAAGAAAGAAATCTTTTATATTGTTTCTCTTCTCCTACAATATCATCAAACCATTTTTCTATCTCATAAATATCTCCATTAATTCTTAATTTTTCTAAAGTAGAAATAAAAGTTCTATTCTCCATTATTTGTTTACAAATAGCACTTTGTAAGTAATAGGAATTAGAATTATAATTAGAATTTGTTTCACTATTTAGAGCATCTATCATATTTTGAAGAGTACTATCTTCTAACTTCATATTTTTCATTCGATTAATAATATCTTCTGTTTGTTTGGTATTTATAATTTCTTCTAACATATAAGAAGAAGATTTTTTTAGAAAAGATAAGTTATCTTTATCATAGATACGATATGTTAATCCTGTTCTTAAATATAAATATTTTTTTCCTATTTTAATTTCATTGATATAAGAATTAATTGCATGATTAAATTCATGAGTTAAATTATCAATTAATTCTACTAAACTATTTTTATGATAATTTTGAATAACCATTCTTTTTGATGTTTTGATTTCTTCTCCATCTTTATAAGGAGTACTTACATAATAAGCTCTTATCATTTTACTTTCTTCATTAGATGGAATAATTCTAGTACTCTGAAAAGTATTTTTAATTAATTGTTCTTTTTCTATTCCATATTTTAGAATAAATGTTGGGATTAATAGTAATAGAATATGTCTTAGATTATTATCATATTGATAAGTATTACAAATAGATTCTATAAATTGTTTTTCTCTTTCTATGATTCTATTAATATCCATATTATTTCCTTTCTAAGAATTTTAATAATTCATCTTGTTTTTCTTCCATATCTTTTACTCCTAAATCATATTGGCTTTTTATCGTATTTGGATTTTTTTCAATTCTTTTTACTTTAATTGTTTCAGATGGTCTCAGTACTATAATTTTTTTCTCTTTTTCTAATTCATTAATCATATCTAACGATTCATTATAAGTATTTGGTCTATTTTTTATGGTAGTGATAAAATTAGGATATTTTCGATATAAGAATAGTAAAGGATTTCTTTTTAAATTCTTTTTTCGGTAACCATCTGGTCTCGTTAATACAACTATGATTTTATCATAATTTAATTCTAAAGCTTTTTTGATAGGAATTGGATCTTTCATACCTCCATCTAAATAATTCTTTTTATTGATTGTTACTATTTTAGATACTCCTGGCATAGCAGAAGATGCTCTTAGATATTCTAAATCTTCATAAGCATCTTTGATTTCTTTATATTCTGCTTCTCCTGTATCGATATTGGTTATTACAGCATAGAATTTTATTTTTGATTTTTTATATGTTTCATAGTCAAAAGGATCTAATTGATTTGGAATATCATAATAAGCAAATTGTTTATTGGCAATATTGCCTGTTGTAATAAGAGAATATAATCCAATATAATTCTTATTTTTACAATATTTTAAATTATATCGTATCGCTCTTTCTGGTTGATTTGATTTGTAGTTTACACCAACTAAGGCTCCCATAGAGACTCCAATAATTGCATCTATTTTGATATTCATTTTTTGAATAGTATCTAATACACCAGCGGTATAAATTCCTCGTAATCCTCCACCTTCTAATACTAAACATGTTTTCATATGAATCCCTACCTTTCTTTTATTATGGAAAAAAGACAAGATTTCTCTTATCTTTTTATGTTGACTTAGTATTTGTAAATAACCACTCTATTGGAGAAATTGATTGACCATTAAATTCATAAGTAGTTGTCCAAAAATCAGGGGCAATAGCATGATCTTTACTTGGAACTTTAGTGAATTGATATAGGGATGAATTTGTACTTTCTAAATAGTCATAAGCTGATTTTGTCCCCATTCTCATTTCTCCATTTGGATCCTTGCTGGAAACAAATCCCCATGATGGAATATTGTTACTAGCAACCGTTTGTAATGATTTTTTATCCGGATTTTGAACGGCATAACATAAGTAACAAGAAAAAAGGTTTGGATCTTTCGCAACTAGCTTATGGACTCCATAACCTCCCGCACTATGACCAGCTGCGGATATTCTTGACATATCACAATGATATTGTTCTGCCACATGCTTCGTTACCTGAATTACTTTATTTAAAGCTAAATCATTATTCCACCCACGTGCAGTTGATTGTGGAAATAAGAGAATTCCTGGAACATTCATTCCATTTTTTACAGCTTTTGGAAAACTTTCCTGATTTGCTTTCGCATTTCCATTTTTAGAAATACCATGTAGGAATACACATAAAGGTAATCCTGATTTCTCTCCATCTGAAAAGGTTGGTACATACACATAATATTTCATGCCCCTATAAGTATCAGATGTGAATTTTCCTCCTGTTAATAAAGAAGCTAATTGTTTATATGCTTCTATAGAAGAAGAGGTTCCTAAAACAGAAGCCGAAGTTGCTCCTGTTATTTGCAATAAAGCATTGACTGAGTCTGTATCTCCTTTTTTATAGGTGTTATAGGCAGTTGATAAGAAGTTTTCTATTGTAGTAAAGTTTTCAACACTCTTTTTACCTTGATTATTCAAATAATCTAAAGCAGAAGTAATATTCTCAGCAAAAGGTCCTTGCATGATACTTTCAGTACATTTTCCTTTTGTAGTGACAAATACTTGATTAATTTCCTCTATTTTTGTTTGCATTTCTTTTGTTGTATTAGTTGCAGTTAATAGTTTCTCATAATCAACAGTAATATTTCCACTCATTGCATCCACCTACTATCTTTTTCTCTATTCTAAGTATAAACTATTTTTAACTTTCAAACAAGAAAAAAACATCTTTTGATGTATAGTTAAGTCAATTATTTAATTTTTCTTTTTTTTACCATTTGAGTAATTTTTTCTCTATATTTTTCCAATAATTCATGAGTAGATTGTCTCTTTCCATTATTTAGTTCTTCTTCTTCATCTATTTCTTGTAATACTTTCATAATAGAAAAGATTTCATCATTACTTCCTTTTGGATTAATCTTCTTCGCAACTTTAAATAATATTTGAGAATGATAACAAGGAAATACTTTTTCTGATATTAGAGGAATCTTAGTTTCTGATTTACTTTAACTCTGTAACATATGATAATAATAATGTTTAAATAAATCACTAATAATTTCAGAATGTTGATAAAAAGAGGGAAAGAAAAATTTATAGTAATTTTTACTAGCATCACTTTGTAATATATATTCATTCGTTAATCCACAATGAAGACATCTTACTAAACTAGATGATTCTTTTATAAATAAATGATCACATTTTTCTATCTTTTGAACTAATTGTTTTAAATCCCTTTCTAATGTTTTATTCATATTTCACCCCTCCGTTCATTTGATAGTTCCCCATTATATCATATGTTTGAGAATTTTCTATTATTTTCTTAAATTATTATTTTATTTTATTTAAAAAATATCAATATACTGTTTTTTTAAACCACATCAGCACATAACAAAAAATATTAATAACTTTCAAATTATTAATATCAAACATCTATCATACTTTCAATCTCACTTAGAATATCTTCAACTTTATCATTACCTATACTCTGTAATTTATCAACTATTTTATTAATTCGATTATTAATACTTATTATCTCAAATACAGATCCCGTATATTTAGAAAAATTATTCTATTGTTACGTTTTGTTATCTTCGGTAGTGTAATAATCATGAATATATACTTTATACAAAAAAAAGAGTAATTTTTATTTACTCTTAGTTATTTTCTGGTGTTCCTGGCCAGATTCTAACTGGCGACCCCCATCTTAGGAGGATGGTGCTCTATACAACTGCGCTACAGGAACAGATTCATTTATTCTAACAAAAAAGTTAAAATAAATGTATTTTTTTATACTTCTTGAATAACAGTAATAATCATTGGTTTTGATTCTGTTTCTTGATAAAAGAATTTTCCTAAGACTTCTCTTACATCATTCTTTATTTTCGTATAATCTACTCTTTTAGAAGATAATTCAATATTAGATTCAATAACTTCTCGTGAAATAGCTTTTGTCTCTTCTAGTAAATCTTGACTTTCTTTTACATAGATAAAACCTCTTGTTAAGATTTCTGGTCCTCCTAAGATTTTCTTAGTATTTTTATCAAGAGTACAACTAATAATTACAATACCATTTTCTCCTAACATTTCTCTATCTTTTAAGACTAAATTACCGATGTCACTTTGACTTTTTCCATCGATTAATATTTCATCTACTGGAATATGTTCCATAGAATCAGTATTTTTTCCATTTACTAGTTCTAGTACATCTCCATTTAATTTTAAAATAATATTTTCTTTTGGAATTCCTAATTCTTCTGCAATCTCTGCATTGGCATATTGACAACGATATTCTCCTTTTACAGGGAAATAGTACTTTGGATTCATTAAGTCAATCATAAGCATTAAATCTTCTCGAGATGCATGATGAAGAAGATGTTTCTTACTAGATAAACTAATCGCATCTGCTCCTAGCATCGCAATCTCATCCATAATAACCGCTAATCTTTTTTCAATTCCTGCATAAGAAGGTTCTGTAATAAAGATAGTATCATTTTCTTTTATGGTTATAAATTTATCAAATCCTTTGATAATTCTTTCTAAGTTAGCAAATGGTTTTTCTTTTTCATCAGAAATTAAGATAATAGAATTTTTACTTTCTAAATCATATAAGGATCCGATTTTATCAGGATTAATGGATAAGTAACCATCTTCTATTGCTTTTTGAATAATCTCTTGTAACGGTTTTCCCATAATAACTACTTTTCTATTGGTTTTTGATACTTCGTTAAAGATTTCTTGAATACGATAGAAATGTGCTGGAAATATCGTTGCGATAATTCTATCTGGAGATTTATTTAATACTTCTTTTATAAAGGAAGCTACTCTATTTTGAGGAGAAGTATGTCCTGGCTTTTCTGCATAAAAAGATTCACATAATAAGCATAAAACTCCTTGTTTTCCTACATAAGCAAGTTTTCCAATATCTGTTTTATAAGAACCCATCATCGTAGAATCAAAAGTAAAGTCTCCTGTATAAACAATTGCTCCATCTGGAGTATATAAAACATAACAAACAGCATCTGGAATGGAATGAGTTACTGATATAGGAAAGATTGAATTTGTACCAAATTCCAATTTAACATGAGGTTTGATTTCATTAAAATTAATTTTATCTAAGATTTTTTTATCAACATCTTTCTTTACTATTTCTAAAGTTAATCTTGTTCCATAAACGGGAATATCTGGTAATACATCTAAAATATCTGGTACAGCTCCCATATTTCCTTCATGTCCGTGAGTTAAAAAGATTCCTTTAACATGTTTTTTATTATTAATTAAATAATCAAAATTAGGAATAATATAATTGATTCCTAAATTAATATCATTATCGTATTTTAATCCTGCATCAAAAACAAAAATATCTTTATCAACCGTTACAACATACATATTTTTGCCATTTTCGTTTAAACCACCTAGGGCAAATATTTTAATTTTACTCATATTTTCTCCTTTCTTTTTTTTTCCTAATAAAAAAACAGCAACTACAGTATAACATATTTTTTTCTATCTGGAAACCTATAATTAAAAGAGAGGATTTCCTCTCTTTAACTTGACATCTTAATAGTAAGGTCTGAAATAGTTGCATTTATAAAACGATTATAGTTTCCTTGATCATCTATATTTCCTCCAAAAGTAGTTGGTACACTAAAGTAATCTGCTGGAAGATATCCAGAAAGATCATTATCGTCTCCTAACGGCATAATGGAAGTAAAATCAAATTGATAGAAGAATTCCATTCCTTTTTTTATAATATGAATTCTAGTAGCCGAAGCTGGTATCGTTGCGGTTGAAACCAGTTCATCGCCATCTCTTATGGATAATAAAAGGTGATTAACATCTTTTCTAAGCATTAGACCTGGATAATTGTTTCCCGCCTCATTTTTGGCATTTAATAAGGTTGCTTGGAAATTAGGTTGATTTGTTAAATCTAAAGAATCAATAGTAAATGAAATAATATAATCTTTTTGCATATTTTCTGCTGTAAATAGCCCTATTCCTGTATCGATAACAGTACTAGCTGTTCCATCAAATGTATAAGCTGCTTCTTGAGAAAAAGCTGTTGTTAAATTCCCTCCTACAAAGTCTTCTACCATTTGATCATATTCATCAAAGGTATTATCTTCACTATCATATACTCTTACATAGATATCTGATAAATCAGCAATTAAAAATCTTTCTGGACGAAGAGTATTATCTGGATTCATTGCTCCTCCAAATGTTAGAGGTTGTGAAAAGGTATTTGGAAAGATTGTTAAATCATTGATATAAACAAAACCTCCTCCATTGATAGAGTAATAAACTTTTCCATTTGTTTTTTTTATTTTAAATGTTTGAATTGACCCTTTATCAAAATATTTTTTAATATTATTACTTCCATTTCCTACTTGTAACATCCATTTTGAATTAGAAATACGGAAAGCAATACCAGGATATGGTGTATTATCATATATACTATTGATAATGGTATCTACCTGTCCTGAACGATAACGAGAATCATCAATATCATCAATTGTAAATCCTATTTCAAAATCTCTTCCTGCATTAGTAGAATTAAACAATTCAATATGGGTATTTAAATAATCAACATGTTCTCCATTAGCACATGCTCCTTCTATATCTTGCCCTTCTCCATTAAAAATACATGGTCCATCATAAGCAAATTCATCTACAATATATCTTCCAGTAGTAAATTTAAAATTTAAAATAGAATTCAAAATCGTATTATCATAGGAAGCTTCTGTTTCACTGTAAAGAAACTTTACAGTAAATGTTACATTTTGTCCAGGATTCAATTCATATCCCTTTGTAATTCCATATAATTCATAAGTAATATCATGATTATCATAAGCATTTGGATCAAATAATACTCCTCTAAAAGAATGAACTTCTGAAGTATCATTAGTTATAGTAACTTGATAACTAATCTCTGAAGTAGAATCATTTGCTAATACAATTTTACTATCTAATAAAGTTTGATACATATTATTAATTTCAGATAAAGAAGGATCTGCATTAACATTTGATAAATAAGTTACATTAGTAATAAATACTCCTGTTTGTCCACTTAATTCAGCAGTACCATCAATTGTTAATAAAGTATCTGTTATCGTTGCATACCCAACTCCTAAAAAAAGGATGCTAGAATAATAATACTTAAGAAACTCCAAACTTTTTTCATGTCATCATCCCTTTTGAAAAAAAACGTTAGATGTTAACTCTTACTATTTATCTAACGTCTTTTTTATTACTTTTTTACTTTTTCTTTCTTTTTCTGTTTTTTTCAATGCTCTTCTAATTTCTTTTACATCGAAACTACTTGTCATCTCTAATTGATTATATAAATCTCTATCTTTATCTTTATTTCCCTTGATAATATTTTTCTCATCAATAGATGGCATTAATTTCGTCATCGTAATTTGATCTTTAATATACTTATCCGTATATTTTTTATTCTTCATAAATTTTTCGTGAGATATCTCAGTAATATCATAAGTAGGAACTTCTTTTCCATCCATTTTAGCTTTAATATCTACTACTCTTAAAGCATAAGTATAGATTAAACTATTCGTAGCTGGAATAATAAAGAATGTTCCATCTTTTGCTTTATTTTCAAGCATTAAGATTGGTTGTTTTAAGGTATCTCTAATTTCTAACATATCTGTAAATGTTTCTATTTTTAATACTTGAGAAGTCCCTATATCATAACTTCCTGTAATCTTTTGAATATAAGATGCATAATTATTCATAATACTCTTAATTTCTTTTTCATATATCATTTGAGCAGTTCTTGTTTTCTTTGTATAAATTACTAAATAAATAATATAAACTGCAGATATAAAGAAATAGAATAATCCAATCACTAATGCCCAGAAATGACTACCTTGTTCTGTTAATTCAATCTTATGAGATTTATGATTAATTGTTTCATTTCCAATATCAATAGATACTGTATTTAATGTTAATGGAATCTTTAAACTAGATACTTTCTTATCTACAAATTGTAGTGTATCACTTCTATCGATATCTTGAATAGTTACATATAGATAAACATTTAAACTACTTTCTACATTCTTTAATTCATAAATATCTTTAAATTTAGATATTAAATTATTATATTCTTCATATTTGATATCTAAATCTTCTTTAATAAATAAATCTCCTGTATTTTTCGTTAATGATTTTGTAATTAAATCTTCACTTAAATGATATAAATTACTATTATTAGTAGTATCGATAACATCTATTTCTAAAATAATTTTATAGGAATAATTATAATTTGTTTTTTCTGAGAAAGAAATACGATATTTAAACTCTGATGCGATAGAATCAATCAAACTAGCAATATATCCTTTATTTTGTTCTAGATATTGATCTTTGAAAAATTCATTTTCTTTTAGTAATACTTTATAATCAATTTCACTACTTTCATTGTATTTCATATAATGATTTCTATCTTTTGTTAGATAAAATCCTAAGCAAAAAATACCAGCAAGTAAAGTGATGGCTATCATTACGGATACATTTCTAATTTCAATTTTTCGTTGATTCTTATCTTTTTTACTCATGTTTATCCCTCTCTATTTGAATATATTTCTTAAGAATAATGTAGGGTTTCCTAAATATTGAATTCTAAATAGTACTTTTCCTATTACATTATCATTTGTAACGTATTTTTCGTCTTTTAATTTGTTGGCATCTCCTTTGGTGTAATATCTCTGTTCATTATTTATATTTTTTACATCAACTACTCTATGTACTATCTTTGCTCTATCTTTATCATACACAATAATATCGTTCATACTAATATCATTTGTTTTTTTATAGAAAATGACATCTCCTTTATTAATAGAACCTGTCATGGAATTAGAACCAATTACTAAGATTCCATATTGAAATTTACAGGATATTAGTCCTATCAATATGGTTAAGAAAATAAAGGTGCATACTAAGGACACAATTTCTCTTTTTTGTTCTCTTTTTCTTTTTTGTAAGTAATCTTCATTAAAATATTTTTCCAAATATAGAAAAATAATTAATGGATATAACAATCTTAAAAATGTTCTATAAAAGATATAAAGGTTTGGAGTTACCGGTATTAAATAGGGAACTACTGTTGTGATTAATCGATAGATAATAACCGGTTTTTTTCCATAATCATCTTGTAAGTAATTATAGAGCAAGTTATTAGCAATTGCTGCAAAAGATACAAATCCTACTAGTGCTAATACGTTTTCTAAGATAGTTACTTTGTAGAAATTTAGGTACAAAGATAATTCTATAATTGTATTCATAACAACTAGTAAAAATTTTGACTTTTTATCATTGCATATTAATAATTTATCTCTCATTCTCTCTGTTGAAAATATTATGATAATAATGGGAATGATAGTTGTAGAAATAGATTGTAAGGATAATATCTCTTTTGATGGAACAAATCCTGTATATAAACCAAACATATAGAAAATAGCTATATATAGTATGGCAAATACAGAAAGGATTAATACAATCTTCTTTCTATGAATTTGTAATGATCTTTCTCTTCTTACTACCATAGAGATGATAGCTGATCCTACAACAGTAATAAGAGCTAGAAATATTTTATTATCAGTGTAATGCAAAAGAGTACAAATACTTAGGATTACTACTAATAATATTTCAATAATATATATTTTCGTTTTTTCCTTTAACATGTACTCTTTCACCTACTTTATATTTTAATTATGCGTGAACTGGTGTTGCTGTTACAGGAACTGTAATATTTGTTGTTTGATCTGCTGCAATTGGTGTTTTAATTGCTGTTACTGTTACAGTTAATGTTGTTGTATCTCCAGCTGCATTTAATTTAGCTTTTCCAAGAACAGCATCAATTGTGAAATATTCACTATTACTGTTTACAATTGTTCCAACTTCTAGGTCTGCTTTCAAATCTGCTGATGAATTTTCTATTGTATAAACAAATGTTGCTTCATCATCTTTCTTTGTAAAGTTTTCAACTTTTATAGTAGCAGTAGTTGGTCCTGTATGAGCAGCCGTTAAAGTAGCTCCTGCTGGTCCTGTTTTTTCAACTTCTTCTGATTCTTTGAAGTGAACATCGAAGTTATCTGGATCAGCAACAATTGTACCATCACCGGTAACATTTAATACGGTTGCATCGATAACAGCATAACCAATACCTAAAGCTAAAATGGCAACTAATACACCAATAATTCCTATTCTTTTCTTCATTTAAATCTCCCTCGCTTCTATTATTTTTTCTTCAAAATTCATGCACTTTGCTACCTTGTGCCATATTCTGATATTTTAATTATAGAACCTTCTTAAAAAAAAATCAACAAAAAAAGACAAAAAATTATCTTTTTTTTGCCATTTTATCAAGAGCCTTCTTAGCAGCATTTTGTTCTGCCTCTTTTTTTGACTTCCCTACTCCTTTTCCATAAGTAATATTATCAATTCTAACTTCTACTGTGAATACTTTATCATGAGCAGGTCCTTCTTCTTTTACTAATTCATAGTCTAATGATTTTTGTTCTGTTTGGACAAACTCTTGCAAACTACTTTTATAATCATAAAAGAAACTAATATTTGGATTTTCTATAAAAGGAACGACAATATTTAATAAGGTTCTTCTTACAGTAGCATATCCTAAATCTAAATAAATAGCTCCCATTAATGCTTCAAAGATATCAGCAACAATTGCTTTTTTTACTTCAATTCCTTCTTTTCTTTCTCCATGTCCTACTAAAATATATTTTTGAAGACCTAATTCTGTTGCATAGAAATAATTTGCATTTTCACAAACATAACTAGCTCTTAATTTGGTCATTTCTCCTTCTCTATCAGAATAATGATTATATAAATAATCAGCCATGACTAAATCTAATACCGCATCTCCTAAAAATTCTAATCGTTCATAATCATTTTTCATTTTATGTTCATTCACATAGGAACTATGACTAAAAGCTGTTTGATATAAACGAATATCTTTTGGTTTTATTTTTAATTTTTTAAATAATTCTTCCATAGAATCCTCTCTTTTCTTTTCTCTTTTTTATTATATCAAAGATTATCCTATTATAGTAGTCTTTTTCTTCTCTTGAATAAATTTAATAATAATAGTACAATAAGATTGGTGAGTTTATGAAAAAAATGATTATTTCTATCATTCATTTCTATCAAAAACTTCCTTTATCTTGTCACAGTAGTTGTCGATTTTATCCTACATGTAGTAATTATGCGATAGAAGCAATTACAAATTATGGTATAATAAAAGGTAGTTATTTATCAATAAGAAGAATACTAAGATGCAATCCTTTCCATAAAGGAGGATATGATCCTGTTATTCTTAGAAAGAGGTAGTTATGAAATTAAAAAAATTATGTTTATTCATTCTATTATTAGGAGGTTTTTCTTTCTTCTTAACAGGTTGTCAAGATGATTCGATGGAAAACATTGAAATAATTGTAACAAATTATCCTAATGAATATATTGTAAAGAATCTATATGAAGATCATTCTACGATTTCTTCTATTTATCCTGATGGTGTAGATATTAATTCTTATAAAATAAGTAATAAACAAAAGAAAGAATATTCGAAAAAAGATTTATTTGTTTATAATGGATTAATTGAAAAGGAAAGAAATTTAGCTCTTGATTTACTAGCAATCAATCCTGATTTAAGAATTATTGATACCGCTTATGTTTTAGAAACTGATTATTCTCCTGAAG
Source organism: uncultured Erysipelotrichaceae bacterium (assembly GCA_902797265.1). GTDB lineage: Bacteria > Bacillota_I > Bacilli_A > RF39 > UBA660 > UBA3789. The sequence continues at coordinate 1,986 of CADBSF010000037.1, read as the reverse complement.
AATTATGGTTAAATTCTTCTTCTATGTTAATGATGAGTCAAAATGTTCGTCTAAGTTTAGAAGAATATGCCGTTAGTAATTATTTAAAGAAAGATATTACAGATAATTATGAAAAGTTAAAAATCGTTTTATCTGAGATAGCTGCTAACTATCGTTTAGCTTTCAATAGTATAAATAATAAGAAAATTGTTGTTCAAGATAGTGCTTTAAAGTATTTAGAGAAATTTGGATTAGAAGTTATTTGTATTGATAGTGATGCTACTCAAAAGACATTAGTAGATGCTGAGGAATTAATTCAAAGTGGTGAGATTAGTTATATATTCTTATTTAGAAATCAAGAATTAAATGAAAATGCTAAAAAACTAGTAGAAACTTATCCTAGTATTAGTCAAATTGAATTACATAAATTGGATAATATTACTGGAGAAGAACGAAGTGAAAAAGAAGATTATATTTCTATTATGGAAGATAATTTAGAGTTAATAAAAAAGGAATTGTATCAATAATTCCTTTTTTTATTTTTGAAATCTTTTTACTAGTGTAATAGCATCTTGTTTTTCTTCTTCACTACCTTCTCTAGTAATAATCTTATCTAATTTATCCATCCAATTCTTAGAATGAATCATTCTTTCTACTTCTTGTTTTTTTCTTAATTCTTTTTTCTCTAATTTACTAAATCTTTCGAAGTCTCTTGCTTTAATAATATAAATAGCGTTTCCTAAAGCAGAACTTGGTGTATTTTCATTATATTCTCTTTCTAATAGTACTTCTCCATTTGGATAAATATAAGCAACATAGCCTTTATTTTTTAATTGACCTAATACTTTTACTAAATAATTCGTATCTCGATAATATTTTTGTTTGGCAACTCCTTTTCCTCTTAAATGATAGATTTCTTCTTCACTTAAGAATAATCTTCTACTATATTTTGGAGTTTCTGTTACTTCTTTATAATCTTTTATTTCCGGTACAATTTCCCATCCTACTATTTTAGAAGATTCTTTTAATCTCTCTTCTATTTCTTTGATTTCTTCTAAGAGAATATCATTATTCCATTCTTTATTATTTTCTAAAACAATCGTAATATCTTTCTTATATTTTGATAATTGATATTGTTTTAAATATCCTAAATAACGTTTAATTTCTTTTTTATCATTAGATGTATTACAGATAGTTACATATTTATTCATTACTACTAAGGCTACTTTATCCATATCAAAGTATTCTTTAAAGAAACCATTATAATTTCTATTTTCTATTAATTGTTTATACTCTTCTTTTTTTATTACAAATCTTCTATAAACTTCTTGTTGTGTTTTTAGAAATCCTTCTAAACTTTTTCTTAAACCACAAGCATAATAGTAATGTCTTTCTGTTTCTAAATGTTCTTTTGTTATTTCATTTGTTCTTTCTAATTTCTCTAAATTCTTTAAATATTTTCTTCCATCAATTAAATCTTGAAATAGATAAGGAAATTCTTGTTTTAATTCTTGTTCTGTTTGTATTGTTCCTAGTAAATGAATTCTCTCCATTAATAGAGAAGTATCATGATTACTATTATTTGGTACATTTAAATATTTTCCTATCTTCTCTACAAATTCTTGATAATTTGGTCTAATAAATCCAATTAAATGATACTCATCATTGTAACAAGAAATAGTTGAAGTAAAATCTTCATTAAACTTTTTATATTTAAAAATATCATGAATATTTTCTCTATTCGATAATCTAAAATGATAATAAATATCTTCTTGTAATAATGGTAATTTACTACATTCTCGAATTAGGTAATTTAAGTCAATATCTACTGTCTTTGTAAAATTACTCATATACCCCACCCCTTTAATTGGAACATATTATATCATATTTTACAAAAAAAAGAAATCCCTTTATGAAATTCACTAAATAAAATTAAAAGTTCCCGTCTTTATATTAACGTGCGTTTAGTTTTATAATCAGTCAATGGCGAGACTTTAGTCGAGTTCA
>CADBSF010000036.1 GCA_902797265.1 uncultured Erysipelotrichaceae bacterium | reverse complement strand
GCAACTTCATATTGAATATTTCCATCTCCCAAGAAAGTAACAATAACATATCCATGAATAGATTCTCTTAAATAAGAAAACGGTAAATATACTTCATCTGCTAAATTATCAAAATAGAAAGAATATGGTGCTCCTGGAATACCAAAATCAATATAATCACAAGACACTTTATTTGCTTCTGTCGCCTTTTGTGTCTTAGATGCTATCTTTTTAGCAGCTGAAACATAATAATGACTTCCTTGTAAACTAACAAAATTCTTTATCTCATCAAAATGAACATAAGTAACTATACCAACTCCAATAACAGTAAATATCATAGCGGTACTAAAAAATAGTTTTCTCATTTTATAATCTTTTTCAAAAGAACCACCTTCTTCTACAAATCCATGATCATCATAGATATGAGAACCATAAGCAATAGCTAATAAGATAAGTGGAAAGAATAACATAGATAATAATCCACTAAATTGAAATCTCTTTCCAATCTTATAAAACATAGCTAGTAAATAAAATTCCCCTATAATAGGAATAAAAGCAACAAGACCTAAAATCTTTTTATTGAATGCAATTTCTGATAATACAAAAATATTATAGATAGGAATAAAACTAGTCCACCATCTCTTATTACTTTTAATAAATAACAATTGAGAAGCATAAGTAAATAAGAAGAATAGAGATAATCCAAATAATAAAAATGGAATATTCGAATGAAGAATCGCATCTAGGGAAAACTCTAAACCACTAATCGTTACAAAAACACAAAGAATAGTAATAAGAATATAAGCAGAAAAATTTAAAATAAAACAAAGTTTGGTATTACCAGTATTTGTAGCAATAGGAATAGCAGATTCACTACCAGCAACTCCTGGAATAATATTACCTCCTCCTAATTGATAATTACTAGATAGCATCTGTTCTTTAAATCCAGAATTCTTTATAAAATCAGCATTTGCTGGATGAGATGGATTTATTTGCCCACATTTCATACAATAACGAGAAGAAAGTTTTACAACATTTCCACATTTACTACAAACATAAGATTCATCATTATTATTTTCACTCATATAAACACCATATTCATTCATTACAAAACACTTCCTCTACCTTTATTGTACCATATTATTTTCTTTTTAAAAGAAAAAAGTAATGAAATTTTCATTACTTTGCTTCAACAATTAATTTAATAGCAGTTCTCTCTTCTCCTTCAATAGAAATATCTTGAAAAGCTGGAATACATACTAAATTTTTTCCACTAGGAGCAACAAAACCTCTTGCAATCGCAATTGCCTTAACAGCTTGATTAATAGCTCCTGCTCCTATTGCTTGCACTTCTACAATTCCTTTTTCTCGAAAAACATTAGCTAAAGCCCCTGCAACACTATTAGGATTAGATTTACTACTTACTTTTAAAATTTCCATAATTGGCCTCTCTTTCATAATTAATATTATGAAAGAAATTGATTTTTATTCTTCTTTATACCAAGTAGTTGCAATTAATTTTACATCGATTTCTTGACCATCTTTAAAAGTATGAAGATAACTTCGATATCCAATATTTCCAATTCTAACAGAAGAAGTTTGATACTCTAAACCGTTCTTAGCGTCATGATTAGACCAGAACTCAACATGGGCTCTTCCACCCTCTGAATAAGCTTTAATATAAATTGGATATTGATAAGTATTTCTAAATTGCATATCAACACACCAACCACCACTATAGCTTGCAACAGTAGCATCTAATCCTCCAGGAACATAAGCACTTCTCTTGGCATGAGGATATCTAGCAACAATTTCAAGTCCACCTAATAAAGCAGCATTATAAGTAGTAGTTGCGATTTGACAAACTCCATTTCCAACAAACTCATAATAGAACACATATCCACTCTTATTAAAAGGACCAGCTTCTTTACAGTAAGAGAATACTTCTCCAGGTTCTACAACTTTACCATTAATATAAGCTAAAGCTGTATTTAAATTAATATTTCTAAGATAAGTATTCGGAATAAAATCTGTAACATAAGAAGAAGTTAAAGTATCAATACTAGCATAACTATCATTACCACTAGCTTGAACACTTTCTCCTACTAACTCAATCATCTCTTTATTATCAACTTTCTTAGAAAAAGCTTGACTTAGAATAGTAGTACTTTCTCCTACATTTAAGTAATATCCATTCTCTCCTTTATTGTAAGAAACTCCATTACTAGTATCAAAAAAACCATTGACAACATTTCGATCAACAGAAGCTTTAATTTGATTTAAAGCTTCTTCTATTTTTCCATTATCAACTATATAAATAAAAGGAAATTTCTTCGTACCATGATGATTCATTAATTTTACTTTACTATTAAAACTAAGATTCTTCTGATATTCTTTTATCTGATTAATAGTAGTATCATAATCAACATCAATTCCTAATTCTTGTAAAGATTTCTCATAATCCATAGAATTTATCTTTAATATTACTTTCTTAGATAAAATATAGTCTTTATAATACTCTAATCTTTCTCTAGAATCTTTATAAGAATAAGAAGATAAATCAAAATCTTCGATATAAATACCTGGCAATATATCTTTATCATATTGTTTTAATTTATTCATATTAATAACAATACTAGTAACATAAGAGCCAATTACCCCTATTAGTAAAATTAGATAAAAAATCAATTTAATTCTATTTTTATTCTTTATTATTTTTTTCATTTTCATCCACTACTTCTTTTATTTTATTTTGTAATGTTGAATAACCATCTTCATTTAAAGAAATTCCATCTTCTGAATATTTCTTTCTAAGTTGTCCATCATAACTTAATAATTGATAAATATCTAAGTATTGAACATCTTCATTTGCACATAATTTTTTAATTTCTCGATTAATATCTTCTATTTCTTGTGAAGAAATTTCAGAATATTTTTCTTTATCAATTAAATCTTCATTAATAGGATATAAAGATTCAATATATATTTTAGAATAAGGTCTATTTTCTTTAATACCTAATATGACTTTTTCCATATTAGAAACAATCTCTTCCTTACTCTTTCCTTGTATATAATCATTCATTCCAAGCTCAAATAGAATAACAGAAGGATTATAATTATATATTTTTTCTCTCATTTCTTCTAAAACATCAGAAATAGTAAAGTTGTTAGAAGCCACTTTAACATGTGAAATAGAAAGAGAATCTAAATCTATTTCTTCTGTATATTGATCTCCAATAAAAAGATAGTTCTGATCTAGAATAATCATTTTCTTATTAATTTCATTTTTTTCTTCTATTTCTTCTTTTTCTACTTTCTTTGACTTAGAAGATAATAGATTACTATTGAAAAGAAAAATCATAAGAAAGATACCTAAACAAAAGAAAGATAATGTATAAAGGACCTTTTTAATTACTCCTAATTGATAGATACTTTGATTTCTCTCAGTCAAAAGTTTTTCTTTTACTTTCTTGTTATTATTGGTCTTTTTCGCAATTCTTCCTTCTAAAAAACTAGTATCTAAAGAATCAACATCATTAATTCTATCTGTATCAATTCGAATTCTAGTAGTACTTTCTAAATCATTGAATGAAGTATTACTCTTTTTTTTAGTTTTCTTTTGAGTATCTTTAATTACTCTATCTGGAGTAGTATATACACTTTTACTTTTTCTAGGCACGTCAAACACCCTCCCAACTATCACTTATTATATCAAACTATTTCATGAGAAAAAAGACTAAAAACAATTCTTTTTCATAATAATAAAAAAAAGAAGATTACTCTTCTATATAATTTCCAAAAAGAATAGAATTCATATTACAAATTACTAATTCTAAATAATTGAGAGAATAAGCGTCTTGATTAGAAATCAATATTCCATTAGTAACTTCATTTTTTTCTTGAAAAACTCTTATTTTACCTAAGATATCTCCTTTTTTTATTGGTAGTTTTACTTGAGAAACATCTATTTTATACTGATAATCTAAATTCTTATCATCGATATCATAGACTACATTTAAATCATCTTTTAATAGTAATGATATCTTTTTTTTATCAGCTTTTTCTAAAGAAATATCTTGAACAGAATCTCCTTTTTTCTTAAGAGTTTTAATCTTTACATTAGAAAATCCATAATCCAATAATTCTATCATTTCTTGATTTCTAACTTTACTTTCTTTTTCACCTAAAACAATTCCTATTAATCGTAAACCATCTCGTCTAGCTGTAGTTGCTAAACAATAGAGAGCATCATCTGTATGACCAGTTTTTAATCCGTCAACTCCTTCATATTGCCTTAATAGTTTATTCGTATTTACTAGCCAAAATTTTCGATCTGTTCCTTCTCTTAAATAATCCTCATAAATAGAAGAAAAACGAATAATATCAGGATGATTAACAACTAATTCTCTAGCAATCATAGCCATATCATAACTAGATGAATAATGATTTTCTTCATCTAATCCCGTTGAATTCATAAAATGAGTATGTTTTAAGCCTAATTCTTCTACTTTTTCATTCATTCTTTCTACAAATTTTTCCTCAGTTCCACTAATATATTCAGCCATCGCAACAGTCGCATCTGTCACCCTCACTAAAAAGCAGTAAAAAGTCATTTAAATTTAAGTCACTATCATTGTGACTAAGTATATTTAGTTTAAAATGTAACATTACTTTATGAGTATTATCCTCTTCTTCTAATCTTTCAACATATATGGTATCTATTATACTTCCAAATATTCTAAATAACGATTCATCATCATCTAAAATCACACTTTTTATTTTTT
>CADBSF010000035.1 GCA_902797265.1 uncultured Erysipelotrichaceae bacterium | reverse complement strand
TTATTCTTAAATAGATATTTAAAAGTAGTATCACTCATCAAAGAAAAGAATTGTATTTCTTCTTTTTTCATATTTCACCTCCTCCCCCATAAAACTATGAAGAGTAAAATAACATAGTAAAAAACAAGAAGCAAATGACATATTTTGAAAAAGGAAAAGAAAAATCTTAGGAAAATATTATTTTCCTAAGACCAATTTTGTTTATTAGAAACTATTTTATTCTAAAAATACAAGTTTTCTATCATTTATTATTTTTTATTTAGCTCCTTGTACTTCGTAAGCATCTGTTACCATGAAAAAGGCATCCTTGTCTATTTCTTTTATTCCCTCTGTTGTTTTATAATATTCTCTTGATGGAATTACTGTTAGAATTACTTTCTTCTTATCTTGTAGGAATCCTCCTTTTACATCAAATATGGTTGCGGTATGATTTAGATACTTAATAATAAATTCTTTTACTTCTTCATCTTTATCCGTAATAATATAGAATGCTTTATTATTTGATATACCTAATAATACTCTATCTAATACAATATTATTAATATATAAGAATACGATTGCGTATAATGCTTTTGTTGTTCCAAAGAAATTAGCTCCTACTAAGATAATTATAATATTGATTACCAAACTTGACTTGGCAATTGGAATTTTAAACTTTTCAAATAAGATTTGAGAAAGGATTGGTAATCCTCCACTACTATAACCACTTTTATACATTAATCCATTACTAATACCATTTAATACAGCTGCGAAGAGAATGACTAATAAGAATTCTGTTTGATCAATTGATATTATGTTTGCGATGGGAGAGGTTATTTTTACTAATATTGGATAGATAATACAAGCTAAAATTGTACCATTTGTTCTTTCTTTTCCAATGTATAAATAACTTAAAATAACACAACCTGCTGATATAGTAAAAATCATAATAGCTGGATCAAAATTAAATACATAATGAGTTATAGTAGCAATTCCTCCTGTTCCACCTGTAACTAAACTTAATGGTAAAAGAAACAAATTATAGACAATAGCACTTAACAGTAATGAGATACTAATATAAATTGTACGTGATAAATCTATTCTTTTTTTCTCCATATTATTCCCCTCCAAATACTTCATAAGTATCTGTTATGATATAAAATGCATTAGCATCTATCTCTTTTATTCCTTCTTTCAGTCTATAATAATCATTCGTTGGTAGAACTGTCATTAATACATTTTTATGCTCTTTATCATAAACTCCTTTTGCTTTAAATACTGTTATTCCATGATTTAAAGTTTTTGTTATGTAATCTTTTACTTCTTCTTCATTCTCTGTAATTATATAAAATGCTTTTGAATCGGATATTCCTAGTACTACTTTATCAGACATTAAACTGATAATGTACAATATCAATATAGAATATAGCATGGTATTAATACCAAAAAAAGCCGCAGAAGATAAAACAATTAAGCCATCTGATACAAGCATACTCTTTCCAATACTAATTTTTACATACTTGGATATAATTTGATTAATGATATCCGTTCCTCCTGTCGTAAAGCCTGCTTTAAAAACTAATCCTGCTCCAAAACCATAGATAATTCCACCGAATATAGTGGATAAAAGAACTTGACTCGTATCAATTTGAATCCATACATTAATATGTTCTGTTAATTTTACTAATATTGGAAAAAGAATGGATCCTAAAAGAGAAGCTCTTGTTTTTTCTTTTCCTAATAAGAAATAACTTAATGTTAATAAACCTATATTTAAACATAATATAATAATAGAATTATCGATACCAAATAGATTATTAATAATAATCGCAATTCCTCCTACTCCTCCAGGGACTAAGTGATTACTTGTTATAAAAATATTATAGGCAATTGATATAATCAAACAACCTATACTGAATTGTAATACTCTTTTTATTAGCGATTTCCTATTAATTACATCTAGTAAACGATAGTCTATGTTTTTGGAAAAAAGACTCATATTATAACCCCTTTTTTAAATTACTTTCTATAAATAAATCTAAGTCTCCATCTAATACTTTAGTCGAATTAGATGTTTCTACATTGGTTCTATGATCTTTTACCATGGAATATGGATGAAGTACATAACTTCTTATTTGAGACCCAAATTCTATACTATTTTGAACTCCTTTTATTTTGTTTAATTCTTGTTCTTGTTCTTCTAATTTTCTAAGATATAGTTTATTCTTTAATACTTTTAAAGCTTGTTCTTTATTTTGAATTTGACTTCTTTCATTTTGACAAGTAACTACAGTTTTAGTAGGAAGATGGGTTATTCTTACTGCAGAATCTGTTGTATTTACTCCTTGTCCTCCATTCCCACTAGAACGATAAACATCTATTTTTAAATCTTTTTCATCGATATCAATCGATATTTCTTGATTGATTTCAGGTGTTACTTCAATAGAAGCAAATGAAGTATGACGTCTATTATTAGCATCAAAAGGAGATAATCTTACTAGTCTATGAACTCCTTTTTCATTTTTTAAATAACCATAAGCATATTCTCCTTTTATTAAAAGAGATACACTTTTAATCCCAGCTTCTTCTCCTTCTTGATAATCTAATACTACGACTTTATAATTCTTCTTTTCACAATATCTTAAATACATTCTATAAAGCATATTTGCCCAATCACAGGATTCTGTTCCTCCTGCTCCAGGATGGATTTCTAAGATACAATTATTCTTATCATAAGGACCATTTAACAGTAATAATAAACTTAATTGATCTATTTTTTCTTTTATTAAAGAAGAACTATTCTCTATTTCTTGAATTTCTTCCTCTTTATCTACTAAATCAATCATTTCTAAGTTCATATTAATTTCTTCTTTTGTATTTTCTATTTCTTCTATTTGTTTTTTTAAATCATTATATTCTTTTACTACATCTTCTGCTTTTTCTCTATTTAACCAAAAATCTTCCTTTTCTTGTTGTTCTTTTAATACTTTACATTGTTCTTTTTTTGAAGGTAAGTCAAAGTACCCTCCCTAAATTATCAATTTTTTCAAAACTGTCTTGTAATTCTTTTTTTATCTCTGATTTTTCCATAGATTTCTCCTTTAGTAGTCTTTTCTATTTCTTTCTTTTTATTCTATTATACCTATTTTATCATAATAATTCTTTTTATACAATTTAGTGTATATTTTTTTTCTAATTTCATATATTATTATAGAGGAAGGTTCACTATGTAGTGTGAAGATCCTCTGTATATAGATTTAGGAGCAACAAAGCTCCTTTTTTGTGGTATAATATATTACTGTTATTTGCGAGGGGGCTTTTCGATGATTTCTGATATTCAAAAATTAGATGATTTTATGAGAACTAGAAACCATTATACATCTGTTTATCATGCTTATGATAAAGTCTATACTTTTACTACAGAAAATCAAAAGGGATATATGACAGATTCTTTAGGAGAAGATGTCTTAAGTGTTGCGGGAAGTGGTGATCAATACCTAAATCTAGCTTTATTAGGTGCTAGAAGTATTGATAGTTTTGATATTAATAAATTTGCACTTTATCATTTAAAAATTAAGAAAGCTGCATTAATGACTTTATCAAAAGAAGAATTCTATGATTTTTTAGGATGTGACGCAAAGAAATATTATGAAAAGATTCGTAGACATTTAGATTATGATTCTTTATCTTTTTGGAACTATTATATGAAAAATTATGTTACTGGTGGATTTCATAGAAGTTATCTTTTTCTGGCTTGTTATTTATCTTCTAGAGTTTTTATCAATAATATCTATTTAATGAATGATAATTATCTTTCTTTACAAAAAAAATTATTATCTCATTCAAATGAAAGATGTTATCATTCGGATATTTATGATTTACCAAATCGATTAGATAAAGAATATGACTCTATTTACCTTTCTAATATTTTTGATTATCAAAAAGATAAAATGAAGTATATGGATTTAGTTAGTACTTTATATCAAAATCATTTAAAGAAGAATGGAAAGATTTATTACAGTTATTCCTATGGAAAACATTTAAATAGTTTAGATATTTTACCAAATTCTAGTGAGATAGAAATTGAAAACGCTAAAGGTATTCTTGATTATAGGGATTATGTATACATTTTAAAAAAGAACTAAGAAAAGAGATTCATCTGAAATCTCTTTTTTCGTTATAGGAAAAAGTTTAAAACATATCTAATAATAGTTACTAAAGAGGTAATTATCAATAGAACTAGTCCATAATTCTTTTTAAATTTATGAATATATCTATCTATTATAAAGAATATTGCAGTGATAAGCCATAAAGGACATGTGTAATTATAAGCAAAAGATTCTTTTATATTACCACTTAGTAATGCTATGGTTGCTCTAGTAAGGCCACAACCTGGACATTCTCTTTTAAAGATAATTTTAAAAGGACAACAGGTATGAAAGATTATATTGGTTATTAAAATGTAAAATAATAAAGCTATTATTAATAATCCATATTTACGTAAGTCTTCTTTTAATTGTGTCATAGTCAAAAAAATCTATGTTTCCATAGATTTCTCCTTTCTTATTGATAATTAATTTTAAATTCTCCTGTAGAAACTCCTAAAATTGCTAGTATAATAAAGACTAAAATTGCAATAATTGTTCCTATGATAAGAGCACAAAAATAAGATCTAGCAAAGTTTCTTACATTAATGTTTTTATTTCCAAAAGCACATACTAACAAAATAATAAAACCGATACATGGAATTCCAAATAATAATTGATATCCAAAATATCCCCACATAGAAATTGGCTTGTATTCATCTGGTATAAAATATCCATTCGGTGTACGCATTCCATTACTTACGTACATTCCATTATTCATGTATCCTCCATTATTCATATTTGTTCCGTTATTCATGTTCATTCCGTTATTCATATTTGTTCCGTTATTCATATTTGTTCCGTTATTCATATTTGTTCCGTTATTTTGATTCATCCCATTATTCATATTTGATTCATTATTCATAACTACACAATACCTTTCTAGTTCTATTCTATCATAGAATTCGCCTATTACAAAATACTTTTTTTTCTTTTTAAATTATAATTAGTGTTTTAACTATTCATTTATAGTGCTTTAAAATATTCAACTATTTTATCGATACTAATAGTTTCCGTTATATTATCTTTGGTATTTTCTACTATATAATTCATGGAATCAAATTTGTTTCCTAAAATGATCATTTTAGGGGTTCCTAATACATATACATCATTTATTCGATTACCTATGGATAAATTATCTCTATCATCAATAATTGCATTTATATGATTATCTAATAATTCTTGATATAATGTTTCTGCTTGTTCTTTATTATTTTCATTATAAATGATATGAACCTTATATGGTGCCATATTAATTGGTAATGAAAATCCTTTTATCTTATCTTCTTTTATAATAACATTGTTTTCTATTAAACAAGCAATTATTCTTCCTAAACCGATTCCATAACATCCCATATAGTAAGGTTTCTTTTCACCAGATTCATCCGTATAGTATAATTTCATACTTTCTGAATATTTTGTTCCTAATTGGAAGTTATTTCCTAATTCTACAGTAGAGTATTCTTTTAATTTTGAAATATCTTCTATATTTAATTGTTTTAAGTATTCATCTCTATTTTCAAATTCTAATACTTCTTTATTAATTCCTAGATTTTGTTCTTCATCATATAGTATTTTGTCTTCTCCTAGTGGGGTTGCTGCTTGGAATTCTTCTGCAACACTTCCTCCAATTACTCCATTATCACTTACTGTAGGCATTATCTTAATTCCTAAACGTTTAAAGATATTTAAGTATGCTTCATGCATAAGAGCATAGTTCTTCTTCATATCTTCTTCTGTTTTATCAAAAGAATAAGCATCCATCATAACAAAAGTTCTTGGTCTAAACAAATAGCCTCTTGTTCTAATTTCTTTTCTAAACTTTTCTCCAATTTGATAATAGGTTGCTGGTAAATTTTTATAAGATGGAAGTCTGTTTGCTCCAAATAATGTTGCACATTCTTCAGCAGTTGGAGCTAATCCATATTCTCCTAGATTATTATCTAGGGTAAACATAATATCTCCTTCTTTAGTATACATATCCCATCTTGATGATTGATCCCATATCTTTCTTGGTTGTAATTTTGGAAACTCTACTTGAATACATCCGACTTTATCTAATTCTTCAATAATAATCTCTTCTACCATTCTTTCCATTTTTGTCCAAAGATTTCCATAACCGTAGATACCACTTTCAAATTGATATAATTCTCCTAATTTCATTAAAATATCTTGTCCTGAGTAGTTCTTGTCTACATCGTTTAAGTTAATCTTTTTCATATTTAAGTTTTTTAATCTCATAGTTATTCCTCCTAAAATAAAAAGAATGATACCTTAGGAGTCTAATAGACGGTACCATCCTTTTATTTTCTTTATTTTTATAACGGTTTTACCCGGAAATGTTTTCATTTCACTTAGAAGATAGGAACTATTTAGCATCATAACTTGTTTTCACTATACCAAGCTCACTAATATGACTCTCTAAATAATATTTCTTCGTCAACGTTTTTTCTTATTCTAGCATTCTTCTTTCAAAAATGCAAGATTTTTTAAATACTAATACTACCTGCTAGTTCTGTTTCTTTGTCTTGTATCTTTGTTGCGGCTTCTATTATGAAAGTAGCTACTTTTTCTACTTCTTCTGCATTTTTGTTAGCGACTTCAACTTCTTTATCAATTGTTGAACTAAATTCGTTTTTAGCATCTCCTGTCCATGAAGTTAAGTCATCTGCAATTTTTGTTTTAAAGGTATTGGTTGAAGAAGTCATGTCACTTGATACTGTTTTTAATTGTTCTCCAATCTGTCTTACTGCTTCAAAATCACATACAATTTTTGGCATATTATACATCCTCACTTTCGTAGATTGTATTGGTATCTACTGTGTTTGCTGATTCATTACTGATTTCAACAGGGGTATTGACAACAGCAGTATATCCACTTGCATTCTCTGATTGAGTTGTTGTTGTTTCATTTGTAGTCTCAGATGGTGTTGTAACTATTTGCACTACATTATCTTCACTAGAATTTTGAGTAGTGGTATCAGTTGATGCTGGAGTGCTATTTGCATCTGTATTTGCTGAAGTACCTGCATTATTTGTATCTGTATTTGTTGTATTGCCTGTATTATTCGTAGTTGTTTCAACTAGTTCTGATGGGTTGCTGGCAGTTGTTTCTACTTTACTACTTACACTTGATTCTGAAGTGACAGCATTTGTATTATCTGCATTTGTTGTGTCATTTGAAGCAGCACTAACTGTGTCTTTACTACTTGTTGATACAGTAGGTCCTGCATAATCTGCTGGAACTTTATCAACATTTCCTCTATTATAAATATCTGTTGTATTTACTGTTAAATCTTTTGTAATTGTTAATTCTTTCTCATATGACCATTTTTCAGAGTTTACGAAGAATCTTACTTTGTTCTTTAAGTTTGGATCATCGGTAATTGCTCCAATAACACATTCAACTACTGAACCATCTTTTTGGATAAAACTGATAACATCTCCGACTTTTCCATATGATTTATCACATGCAATAACAAATCTATTTCCAATCATGGCATAACCAGTTTCTGAATTATAACTAAAGTCAGGTCTTCCAAATAAAGATTGTGATGCTTTTGGAAGTTTTGCTAGATTGGCAACAGCATATGATACAGCTGTTAAAGCAACGGATAATTTTACTAAACCGGTATCTGTCGTACCTATTGGATTAGAACTACTTGAACTTCCACCAGAATGACTGCTTCCACCACTACTGCTGCTACTACCACCTCTACCAGAGTCAGAGGAGCTATTCGTATCACTGGCATTTGGTGTTGCTCCATTAACACTTGAATTACCAGAACCAGGTATTTCATATTTTAAAGAACCTTGAAGTGCTGTATGACCCTCTACTACGTTGTTAATAGAAGTTACTGTTTTATTAACTCTTTCAGCAATTTGTTTGGCCTTTTCACTAATAGCATTTCTTGCAGAAGCAAAATTAAATTCTTGGGCATCTACTGAAAAGCCACCAATAGTTGTTGCTGCTTCATCTATTGCAGACTTTATACTGTTAAGTCCTTCATTCGTTGTTGAAACTGCATCTGTATCTATTTTAAATACTGCCATATTCTTCTTCCTTTCTTATTAATTAATATTATGAGATTGAATCTAATAATGATTTTATTTGAGAGGCACAAGTTTCATAACTTTTTTTACATGCATCTCTTGTATTTTTCATTTTTTTCAAATTTCTATATTCATTAGAATAACTCTTTTTTTCTTCTCCTTCTTTTAAATTATCATTATGTTCTTTTATTCTTTCTATTTCATCTTCTAACGATTTAATTCTTTTGCAACATTTATCATAATTCTCTTTATATTTTAGATAGTCTTGATATTGATCACAAGCACTTGCAAAACTATCTATGGAACTTTGAATGGATTGTGCTTCAGCTACGAAGGCTTCTGCTTTTTCTTTCAATGATTTATAGGAATCTCCTTCCCAATTAGAACCCATCTCAGTTATTTTTCCTTTATAGGACTCAAGTTGTTCTGAAATTTTTGCTCCTTGTGCTTTTACCTCTCCACTACTTACCATAATATCCTCCTTATTAATCTCTGTTGCTACATTTTCACTATTCTTATTTCATTTTATCATTCTTTTTTTAATAAAACAATTAAAAATATTATAATGTACTACTTTTGACATTATTATCTGGAATTTTTTACTGTTTTTATAATATAATCTTTTAATTTCTTATTTCCTTTGTTCGATAGATGTATTTTATCAGGAGAAAAGTCATTATCATCTATTTCTTTATAAAATGGAAGAATCGTTATATTAGGATTATTCACGTGAATTAATTCTTTTTTTATTTGAATAATATATATAATTTTATTATCTAAATAACTTAATAAGTCTTTGTAATTTTTCTCTTTTAAAGAGAGACTTTCATCAAATATAAATACTATTGTATTAGGAATCGTATCCTTTTGTTTTCTTTCTTGTAATTCTTCTTTTAATTGATTGAATGAGTAATTCTTATTGATATAGAATTCATCATTTTGATAAATTGTTTTTAAATCATTTGATATGTTTAATAATAAATCATTTCCATAGAAGCTAATTTTGTTTTTCGTTTCATTTTCTCTTTCTTTTAATAGTTTTTCTTTCTCTAGTTCTAATTCTTTATAATAGATATCATATATACTATTATATACTGTTTCACTATATTGTTTCATTCCTGATGAAGTTAAATGAATTCCATCTGCTACAAAATATTCTCTATGACCTAAAGATGCTTGATTCCAATCAATTAGATATACATTATCATGTTCTGATGCAAATTTTTCAAGACTAGAATTTACATGTACTTCATTATCATTTGTTACATTTACCCAAAATATTTTTCTATTCTCAGCTGTTCTTAAAATGTCATTTCTACAGTTTTCTCCACATTGACCATTCGTACCTAGATTGATTAATATTGGTTCTCCTAATATTCCTTGATTTTTCATACTAATTAGAATATTATTGGCTTCCCAATCTGTTCGAGATACTCCTGCATCAAAATAGCCATTAGGAAATTGCTCCTTTAAAGCAGGAATAGCTCCTAACATTACAGAATCTCCTACTCCTACAATATTCAGATTTCTTACTGCCTCTTTTAATTGTTCTTCATTCTTCATAAACTCTTCTATTTTACTATCCCAAGAATCAGATTGTTCTTTCATTCTTTTGGCATATTCTTCTTGTTGTACTTTCATAACTTCTTCATTTTTAGCAAGTTGTTTTTCTAACTCTTTCATCTCTTGTGTATAATCTTTTGTAATTACAAATTGATATAGTCCATAGAAACATATTAATAATATTGGAATTCTAAGAATCCAGATAATAATTTTTCCTTTCTTTATCTTAATATGAAGTATTAATTTTAATAAGATAGAGATTACTATTGTTATTGAAATGATTAATAATACTTTTAGATTGTTCTCTATTTTTAAATCTTGAAAAAAGAAGATTATTGGATATTGTACTAAGTATATTTCATAAGTATTATCGGAAAAGAATTTTAATAATTTACTTTTCTTACTTTCTTTTATTGTTGCATAATCAATTATTCTACAACTTAGAATTGTTACTAAAATCATTGTTTCTAAAAAATACTTAGCATTGGATTTTACTGTAATCATTAATAATAAATAGATACTTAAATATAGATAAAATATAATTTCTTTTATAAATGATTTTTTTATCATGTTAGGAATTAATGATTTATAATTGATAGATAAGTATCCTAGTAATAAACCAAATATAATAGAATATAATCTATAGAAGGTATTGTAATATATCACCATTGTATTTGTATTTTTAGAGAATAGATAAACGAATAATGTACTTGTAATGGTTCCAATTAAAAGAATTAATAGTGGAACTATTTTGTGAGTTTTTTCTTTTACCTTATTTAGAATTATATAGATAATTGGGAATACTAGATCAAACTGTAATAGAATCGAAATATACCATAAATGAATAAAGGGGGAAGAAACATGTCTTGTAAAATAATCTAGATTAGCATTTAATTGCCAAAAGTTATTGGTTCCTGTTAGTACTGAAATTGTTTCAGGTTTTAGATTAATCCAATTAAAGTTCATTAATAATAAGACCATACTAATAGATAAAAAGACTACTATTAGTAGAGGATAATAAATTTGTTTTAAACGACTAAAATAATAATTCTTTAATGAGAATTTTTCTTTTTTACTTGCTGATACTATTGATAAATAACCTGTTAATACAAAAAAGGTACATACAGCAAGATATCCTCCTTTTAAGATGTTTAAATGGTACAAAAAAACTCCTATACAGGATAGGATTCTTATTATATTTAATTTGTTGTAATAGGCTTTTTCTTCTTTCATATCTATCTTCCTATTATTATTATAAAAGAAGATATTATTCTTTTCAAGAAAAACATTTTTAATGATGGTGATGATGTTCTTGTTTTTCTAAAGATATATGACAGTTTATATCATCACATGCTTCTTCTTCTGTTTCTAATATTGCATGAGAAATATGATGTTCTTTTAGTTCTTCTCTTATTTTATTTTTTACTTCTTTAGTATTATTTGACTTTGTTACGATATGCATTGTTGCTAGGGTATTATAACCATCCATACTCCATACATGAATATGATGAATATCTTCTACTTCCTCTATTTCTATTAAATGTTGTTTTAATTCTTCAATGTTAATATTTTTAGGAGTTTTTTCCAAGAATAAATCTAGTATTCTTTTTAAATTTTTTAGAGCATGAAATAAGATGAATAAGGATACTCCTATACTCATAATAGGATCTAGTATTTTGATATCTGTGAAATTCATAATAATTGATCCTATTAATACTACTATCCATCCTAAGACATCTTCTAACATATGTAAGTTTACTGATTTTTGATTAATAGATTCTCCTTCTTTTGTAAAATAAGCAGCTAGTAAATTACAGATTACTCCTATGATAGCAAAAATAATCATTCCTTTATAATTGACTTCTTCTGGTGTTATGATTCTTTTTACGGAATTAACAATTACTAAGAGAGAACCAACTAATAAAATAGTAGTAGTGATTACTCCACCAAGTACAGAATATCTTGCATATCCATAAGTATATTTATTGTTTGCTTCTTTTTTACTTTTTCTTTCAAAAAAGTAGGATAATCCGATTGATATAGCATCTCCTATATCATGAATAGAATCAGAAAGAATCGCTACTGAATTTGTAAAGATTCCTCCAAATAATTCAAATATCGAGAATGATATATTTAATAAAAAGGCTACTAGTATATTTTTTTCTGTTTTCATTATTTCTCTTACTCCCTTATCCACTCTAGGTAACTATCTTCTTGATCTTCTTTCGTAAATCTTTTAGAAGAGATATAGTTTAATTTAGGATAAGTCTCTTTTAAATCATCAATAATTCCTTTATCTGTAGAAGAACCACTGGTTATAAAGATATAGATATCTTTTCCTTCTAAATTGTTTTCTTCTAAAAAAGTATTAATGATAGTTGGAGCAGTATACCACCAGATTGGGAAACCTATTATCACTTTATTGTAGTTATCTAGATTATTAATTTTATTCTTAATACCTGGTCTACTATTCTTATTTTGCATTTCTATGGAAGATCTACTTTCATTATTTGTCCAATCTAAATCTTTTTCTGTATAGATTTCTTTTGGTTCTATTTCAAATAAATCTCCTTGTATTATTTTAGCTAACTTTTCAGCTACTTGTTTTGTAATTTTATTAGAAGATGCTGAAAAGAAACATATTAATGTATTATTCATTTTATTCTCCTTTTCTTATCATTCTACTGATATTATAACATTTTTCAAAAGAAAAAGCACTAGGTGTGCTCTTCTTATTTCTTATTTAAATTGATATGTTGAGGAAGTCCATCTTTATAGATTTGTTTTACTTCTCCTTGAATAAGTGGTTTTAAGTAGTCAATTAATTCCGTTTTTACGTAATTATTATCTACATCAATCCATTCTAGTGGGATTTTTTTCTCAACGTTAGCAATTTTATGGATATCATCAAATACTTCATATTTTATTTTATAAGGGTCATTAGAAACTCTATTCATAATAACCATCTTTCCAGATTGATTTTTATAGGCAAGTTCTGCTCCTTTTCTTCCACAGTTGAAAGCTTCTTCTAAGTCATTCTTTGAAGCTAAGTGAGCAGCTGCTCTTTGTAGAGTAGAAAGAGTAATGGCTCTTGTCTTAACATTTAATTTTTCTTTTAGAAGTTTTGCTAGAATTTCAGCACATCCTGCTAATTCTTTATGACCAAAAGAATCTACGATAAGATTTGAATCGGTTAATTCACAAACGAATTGGTCATCTTCTGTTTTAATTCCTTCTGATACTGCTATTGTAATAGATGATTTTTTCTTTAATAATTCCTTTGTTTCTTCTACAAATGTATCTAAATCAAATGGAATTTCTGGTAAGTAAATAGCATCTACTCCTTCACATGTTTCATCTTTAGCAAGAGCACTTGCAGAAGTTAACCATCCAGCATGTCTTCCCATTATTTCTACAATTGCGACTGTTGGTTTGGTATCTCCATAACAATTATTATCTTGAATGATTTCTCTTAATGTTGTAGCGATGTATTTACAAGCACTACCAAATCCTGGACAATGATCTGTAATTGGTAAGTCATTATCAATAGTTTTAGGTACTCCTATAAAATTTTGTTTTTTCTTTTTTAATAATGCATAATCAGATAATGATTCTACTGTATCCATTGAATCATTTCCCCCAATGTAGATTAGAGAATCTATTTCTTGTTTATCCAAAATTTTAAAAACTTTTTCATAAGTTTCTTCATGTTCTTTAATACTACCCATTTTAAAACGACAAGTTCCTAGGAAACTAGAAGGTGTTCTTTTTAATAATTCTAGATTATTTTTATCTAAGAAATAATCATCTAAATCGACAATTTTTTCATTTAATAATCCTTCTATTCCATTTACCATTCCATATACTTTATCAAAGCCTCTTTTTTTTGCTTCATAATATACTCCTGCTAGAGAAGCATTAATAACAGATGTTGGTCCTCCTGATTGTCCAACTATTAGTTTTTTCACCATATCACTCCATTCACTTAATTATTATATAAAATAATTACAAAAAAAGAAATACAAAAAGTATTTCTAAATTTATTTCCTGTGATTTTCACTTGTTATTTCTATGTCCTTATCATTTGACTCTAATTCAGCAATCATAAGTTCTTTCTGCTTCTCATTATGGAGTTCTTTAATGACATTTAATCTATCAATATATTGTTGTTTTTCTTCATCAAACATCCATATAGCAGATAAATCGTTTATAGAAATAGCACCTATTTGTCCATCTTTTACTTTATTAATAGGAGCTTCTATTACTGGTCTTTTATCATAATAGTATAATTTATTATTTCCTTGTGACCAATAGATTACATTTCCTACTTTCTGGGAGCGAATTCCATAGCCTTTCGGTCTAACATAACCACAATTAA
Source organism: uncultured Erysipelotrichaceae bacterium (assembly GCA_902797265.1). Taxonomy (GTDB): domain Bacteria; phylum Bacillota_I; class Bacilli_A; order RF39; family UBA660; genus UBA3789. The sequence continues at coordinate 12,480 of CADBSF010000035.1, read as the reverse complement.
TGATATCATCGATTTGACTCATTCCTGTTACTCTATATACAAACTCTTCCCTAGTATGTAAGGATATTGGATAAGTTTTTCCAGGACAAAATCCTTTTCCAACACTATTACGAGCATTTTTTATTAAATCATCATTCATATTATTCTTCACCAGAATTAATGGTTACAGGTTCCATTACTTTTCCTGTATTATCTTTTATCCATACATAATATAGTTTGTTACTATAAACAGATGTAGATGCTTTGTTATTATCTAATTTCTTCCAACAGATATTATTCAATCCTGGTGTTGACTTTGTTGTTTTTGCACAGTATTCTTCTGCAGCACTTGAAGTTGTGATAGTTAGTGTTGAATTCTTTATCTCAAGAGATTCTATTCTTGCGTCTAAATCTCCAACAATTGCGTAATAATCTTCATTTTCCTCTTTTGTAGAAGATAGATTATCTGTAGCTACTAAAGTAAATACACATAAGATAAATACTCCTAGAGCTGATAATAATAACGTAGAATAATTCTTTTTCATTATTTTTTCTCCTCCGTATAGTCTTTAAATAGTTTTACATAAATTGGTTTTATGAATTCTCCTATTATAAATAATAATAAGCAGATTCCTAATGTTATTATAACATTATTTATTCCAATATTGCTAACAATAAAGAATTTTGATAATCCTGTTGTAAGAACAACTATTTGAAGGAGTAATAAACATGCTAAACCAATTGATAATCTTTTATTACTGAATATATCTTTATTTAATACAGATTTTTTTAAGTTTCTACAAGATAAAGAATATAATAATTCATTTCCTATTAAGAATAAGAACATTAATGAGCCTGCTACGCTAGCATCATAGGTTTTTGCATAATAGACAAATAATATAATCATTACAATTGATTTAACAATAGCGCTTATTACTATTTTAGAAGTTAAAAATGGAGTAAAGAAACTAGATGTTGATCGATTAGATGGAAGATTTTCCATCACATCTTTATCACTTTTTTCAAAAGCTAACATAATAGCTGGGATAGAGTCAGTAACTAGATTTATCCATAACAATTGTAAAGTAGTAAACATTTCCATATTCATTAGCATTGAAGCAAACACTAGGATTACTTCTATAATGTTACCGGCTAATAAGTAGAGAATTACTTTCTTTATATTAGCAGTAATTCTTCTTCCTTCTTCTACACCATCTACTATTGTTGAGAAACTATCATCTACAAGGATACAGTCTGCCACTTTTTTAACTACTTCTGTTCCTGTTATACCCATACCAATTCCAATATCGGCTTTTTGAATCGCTGGGGCATCATTAACACCGTCTCCTGTCATTGCAACAACATATCCTTGAGATTGTAATGCTTCTACAATTCTTAGTTTGGTATTTGGTGTTATTCTAGCATAGACTTGATATTTATTTACAGCTTCTAGTAATTCTTCATTTGTCATTTTATCAACAAATTTTCCTTCAATTGCTTTATCATCACTATCAATAATATTTACGGATTTTGCAATAGCAATTGCCGTATTAATACTATCTCCTGTAATCATGATTGGTCTTAATCCTGCTTTTAGACAAGTTCCAATAGCAGTAGGTACACTTTCTCTTGGGGGATCCATGATACCAATTAGTCCAATAAATATCATATTTTGTTCTGGATTATCTGTATCTTGATTCTTACAAGAAAAAGCTAGTAATCTCAAAGACTTTGCAGATTGCATTTTTTCGATATCATATATTTTTTTTCGATATTCCTCATTGATTGGATAGATTTCACCATTCACAATATACTGAGAGCAATTTTTAATTACAGAGTCTAAACTTCCTTTTGTAAAGGAATAAGTTTTTCCTCCTACTTGATTAATTGTAGACATCATTTTTCTATCCGAATCAAATGGATATTCTTTTACTCTATCTTGTTTATCTAATGGAAATTTTATCATTTCTAAATATTTATAGATGGCTACTTCTGTTTCGTCTCCCATATATACATCATTATTCTTCACAACATTTTGACAAAGTGCAGCACACCACTTTAGTAAATCATCATTTGGAATATCATCAGTATCACTATATAATTTTTCATTTACATAAATAGATTTTACAAGCATTTTGTTTTGTGTAATTGTTCCTGTTTTATCAGAACAAATGATATCTGTCGAACCTAATGTTTCAACGGAAGCCATCTTTCTAATAATAACATTTCTTTTCGCCATAGCACTCATTCCTAATGATAAGATAATGGTTATTATGGAACTCATACCTTCTGGTATAGCCGCTACTGCTAAGGATATAGAAAGCATTAAAATATCAAAGAAATCATTTTTCATCCATAATCCTAATGCCATCATCACTAGAATGATTCCTAAAATAATATAAGTTAAAACTTTACTAATTTGATTAATCTTCTTTTGTAATGGAGTAATATCTGATTTTTTATCAATCAAACTAGTCGCAATTTTACCAAGTTCTGTATTCATTCCTGTTGCACAAACTACAACAAATGCATGACCATTTACAACATTACAACCTGCATATACCATATTTTTTCTTTCATATAGTTCTTTTGGATCTGTAATATTTTCATTATCCTTTTTAATCGACTTTGATTCTCCTGTAAGAGTAGATTCATTAATTTCTAGCTTTTCTGAGAAGATAATTCTTGCATCTGCAGAAACATAATCTCCTGCTTCTAATTCAATAATATCTCCTACTACAATATTTCTTACATCAACTGATTGTTTTTTTCCATTTCTTATAACGAAATTATTAGTAACAAACATCTTATTTAATTCTTGAATCGCAACATCTGCTTTTTTCTCTTGAATAAAACTTAAGATTGCATTGATTACTACAATTACAATGATAATAATAGAGTCTGCATAAGATTCCTGTCTAATATAGGATATTACTGCTGAAAAGATAGAAGCAACTATTAATAAAATAATCATGAAATCATTAAACTGCCCCATAAATAAAACAAAGTTTGATTTTCTTTTTTGCTCAATTAGTTTATTTTCACCATATTTTTCTAATCTTTTTTTTGCTTCTTCTTCTGTTAACCCATTTTCTGTTGTATCTAATCTTTTATAAAGATCATTTACTGTTTCATTGTAAAATTCTAATTTTTTATCCTCTTTCATTAGCATACTCCTTTTTTTCTTTTCTTTAAAATTCAATTATCCTAGGTGGTTCTGTAAATGATGAAAAGGTAGCGATTCCTTTTTCAAAATATAATACTTCTGTATTATCATCATTCTCATCATACATTACTCTTAAATCAGGATTCTTATCTAACATATCTTTTTTTGCTTCCATTCTATCATCTCTTATTAGATTTCCTGTTACTCTAAGCCATTTTCCATCTTTAAAACAACATAATTCAACTTTTGGATTTTTTTGAATTTGTTTTGATACATTTTTCGATTTTCCTGTTTGTATATATAAATGATTCTCAAATATTTCAGCTGTACCAAAAGGTCTAACTCTTGGTTGATCACCATCTATTGTTCCTAAAAAATAGATTCCACATTCTTTTATAAACTTATGGATTTCTTCCATCTTATTATTCTCCTTATTTTTATCTTATGTTTATATTATAATTCTTCTTCTAATAATTGAAAAGAATTATTTTATCTTTTTTAAATGCTTATAAGTATCTAAAATAATTTCTTTTAATAAATCATTATCATCTGTATCAACTAAATACATTTTTTTAGCACCTTTATAGGGAATTGTTTCTTCTAATTGATATTTTTTATTGCTATCTACTATTTTTATTAGAAGTCTATCATCATAAATTCCTCCAAATAATAAATTGTTATAATAAAGTAAATATTCTCCCATCATCGATTTATAAGTAATTTTTTCTAACGAACTTAATTGTTCTAAGACATAATCTCTATATTCCTTAGTACTTGCCATCATTTCACTTCCTATTCTAAAAATATCTATTAAATATATTTCTTTGCTTCTTTTTCTATATAACCTGTGCCTAAGTAACACATTTTTCTTGCCCGTTGTTTTGTAATAGAGCAATCCTCTTCTATATTGCCAAATATTTTCATATGTATCACTTATTTTTAATCAATTCTTAATTATTAAATCATGAGGATTTACTATCTCATCATAAAAAATTAATACATATACAAAGCAAGAAGAAATATTGATGTATTTCTTCTTGTTTTAACTCTTATGATAATTATAATTCTTTTATTCTCTTTTCATCATTAGATTTCTTATCTATAATACTTCTTCTATCTCTAATATATCATTAAAGCCTGTTATGGAAAAAATATTTTTAACATCGGGAGTTACATTTTTTATTAAGATTCTACCCTTATTCATCATTTTTTTATGGAAAAGAAGAAATACTCTTAATCCTGCAGATGAAATATATTCTAATTTTTCCAAATTAAAAATGATTGTTTCTACTCCTTCTAGATTATTAATTTCCTTTTCTAATTCAGGAGATGTATTAGTATCTAATCTTCCTTCTATTGATAATAATAATGTACTTGCTTCTTTCTTTTTTTCTATTTTCATTTGATTTCATTCCTTTTTTAAATATTTTAATCATAATGTAATGTTTCTAATATCATTGCTTGTTTACTTAAGTAATTGATACAGAAATCTATTTCTTCTTTAATGGTGTTACTTATCGTATCTATTTCTGAATAATTCTTTCTTAGATTAAGAATTTGGATATAAGAAATAATTGCTACTTTTTGAATAATCTCCGCTAATTCATTTTCACTTTTATTACTATGATAGTATTTGAATGTTTTATTGAATAATTGAGTTGCCTTTTCTAAAGGAATTCCTAAAAACTTATCTGTATTATATTTATCAATACAAGAATATCCACAATAGGTAGCATACATAGCACCAAATTCAAAAATAGGATGTCCTACTGATAATTTATCCATATCAATTAATAATAATTCATCATTTTGAACCATAATATTTTTTACATGAAAATCACAATGAAGTAATGTATTTCTATCTGGTATCGTATTTAATAAAGATTCTAATTTTTCAAATACTTCGTTTGAAAAACATTTTTCACATTCTTTTAATAACTTAATTATCGCTTCTTTTCTACTAGGTATTTCTTCATCAGTTACTTCTGTACTATGCATATTTTTTAGTACAAGGGCACTTTTTTTAGCAAAATTATCTAATTCTTCTTCGGTATTTATTAATTCTACTGCTGATTTTGCATTTAATAATTCAAATATAGCTCCATTATAGTCTCCAACTTTTACAATATCATAAGGAATAGCAGTTGGAATTCCTAAGACAAATGCTTTCTTTGATAATTCTCTTTCTTTTTTTATTAAATCTAAAGAGTTTGGAACTTTGAAAACTTTTACAATTGTATCTTCATTTATCCTATATATGTTTCCAAAGAATCCTTCTCCTATTTTTTCACAATTATCAATAGATATTTCTCGTAGAGCTTTTTCAACTTCCATTATTTCAGAGAAACCTGTCATATTAAATATTTCATATACTTCTCCTGTACAATTAATTACTTTCGTATTATTAATTGCTTTTTTACATTTTAAAGCACTCTTAAACCTGAAGAAGAAATATAATCTAATTTTTTTAAATCAAATACTATATTATTATAATTATCTAGATTAGTAATTTCTTTTTCTAGTTCAGAAGCACTATTTGTATCTAATTTTCCTGTTAAAGCAATTATTAAAGTATCTTTTTCTGTTTTCTTATCGATTGTCATTTTATTCACCTGACCTTATTATTAGGATTTATATTTTTCTTTTTATATCTTCTTTCATTATTATATCATATCTATTCAAAATCTATTTGTATTTATTTATTTTTTCAAAAAAAAAGAAGAAGATTAATTCTTCTTACATTGATTCTATAATTTTTCAATTAAATCTGTTTTTTCTTTTATTGATATTTTTTTTACTTCATAACCATATCCTAATAATTCTTTTTTATATGTTAAAAAGGAATGAGCTATTTCAAATCCTAATATATCTTTTATTTCTTGATATGTTAATAAGTACTTATCCTGATTCTTATCTTTAACATAGTTCCATAATGGGTCAATTTACTCATTTTGTTCCATCCCTTCTATCGTTTCTTCATTTGACGATGTTTCATTCGTCAAAGATGAATTCCTATTTTTTTGATTTATTATTTTTAGTATAGATACTACTATTATTAAAGAAATTATTTCAATTATTAGTGCAATTAATAAAACATTACTGATATTACTTTCATTCTTTTGCTGATTCATTCCTTGACTAGAATCATTATAGGATATTTCTGTTCCTCCAGAATAACTATTTATTTTGGTATATAATCCATTTGTTTCTTCTCCGTCAATTTTTCCTCCTGTATATATCTTGTAAGAATTATAGTTTAAATCTGAACTACTATATAATAGATTTTGAATATTTCTTGATGTTTTAAATGCTGTTATGATGTTATTTGATTGATCTTTAATTACAATTAAGGTATCTGCTGAAATTTGATTGAAACTAGCAAATAAATATTTTTGTTTTGATTCTTTGGATATTTCATCAATCATATTACCAGTTGCGATGACAGTTCCTCCATTTATATAAGTTCCATTTGTTGAATCTAGACCAGCATCTTGAATTTTAGGGTTAGCGAAGGCATATATTGTTCCCCCATTTATGATTAATTTTCCATTTGAATCAATGGCATCTCCTTCTTCTGCCTCTTCATTTACTATCGCAATTAAAGAATTAACATCAATAGTAATATCATTTCTAACAGTTGTATTACTACTACTTGTAGTTGTTGTATTTAAAGCATCATCCATCGCAATTATCTCATAATCACCAGTTCCTCCACTGAATGTTAAATTTCCTTTTGTTTCTATTCCTTCATCTTTTTTACTAGTTACTTTTAAGTAACCGTTTCCTTCAAAATACAAATCTATATCTGAGCTAATTGCACCACTTGCTTTGTAGAAGTAATATGGATCTCCATCTGCTAAATCTTCACTATCTGCTTCTACTTTTGCGAATAGAATATTCTTTATTTCACTACTAGTGTATACTCCATAATAGGATAAATACTTATTATAGTTTGTTAAGGCATCATTTGAATAATAATTCTTATAATTACTTAATTCATCACTTCCTACTAAACTTACTTTTTTTAGTTTTCCACCTTCTATATAGTTTTTTGTACCTGTTTTTGTTTTGATTGTTACTATACAATTTGTATCATTCTTATCTTTGTTATAGACATAGATAGCTGGTGCTTTTTTAGAGTCTGTATCTAAATTAACATTATTTAGAATTAGATTAATATTACCTTTTCTATTATTTGTATCTACTCCAATCATAGCGCCTTTTATCGTACCAGAAAATTCTATATCTCCTGTTGTATTTACATTAATTACTTTTATTTTTAATTCTTCCATCTCTAAATCATTAGAGTCTTTTTCAATGTAATCATCTAAGTCTAATACTTTAACACTAGAGACTCCATCAAATAAGAAATTGGTAATATAAATATCTGGTAAATTATTAGAATTATAATCTATTAAGAATTCTTCTAAGGTACTATATTCTTTTATACTATCATAGTTAGAATTATCTGTTGAATATTTAAGATTACTTAGATCAACATAGATGATATTGTCATTTGCTTTAACAGTTAGGATGAATGCAAATAAACAAAGGATTCCTATTCCTATATATTTTCCTATTTTATTCATCAACATCACCATTAATTCGTATTAGAACCAGTTGATTCTGTATTATTTGGCATTTCTGGTGGTGTTCCGTTTGGCATTTGCATTCCTGAATTATTGTTATTATTGTTATTGTTATTGGCTATGGTATAGGCATAAATTGAAGCAGTTGATATGATTGCTCCCAATAATAGACCTATAATAAATATAAACATTTTTTCTTTCATTTTAATATCTCCCTCCTTATTATTAAAATCTATTTTATATTATTATATTATACTTTTTTTCCTCCTTTACTAGTGCTGAAATTTCCTTCACTAGAACGATTATATATTATAAATATTAAATGAAACTGAAATATATCATTTATTCTTTTTAATTGAAGAAAAATGTAAAGGATAATAAAATATTATTTATTATCACTAATCATTCTTTTCTTAAATACCACTATCGTTATTAGTATTATTGTTACAAAGTAACTGATAAATACTAATAAGTGAATGATACTTAAGTTACTAAAATCGTTATGTAAAAAACTTTGTATAATATTTAAACAGGCTTCAAATGGTAATATTTTACAAATGATTGCAAAAACACCTCCTACTGATTCTTTAGGAAAATACATACCACTTGTGAAACATACTAATTGAACTATGATACTTCCTAAACCTCCTGTTGCTTTTTCACCTACTAAACTTCCTATTAAAATACCTATTGATATAAAAAATATAGAGATAATGATTGATATCAATATGGTTGGTATCATGGTAATAGTAGGTTTTAATCCTAGTATAATTGCTGTTAAAAAGAATAATAAATTTTGAATTAATACTATTGGTAAAAGAGATAAAATATATCCTAAAATAAAATCACTTGATTTCATAGGAGATGTTCCTAGTCTAATTAGGAAGGATGAAGTTCTATCTTTAGCGATTAAGGTTGCACTGAATAAAGTAATAAAAGAAAAACCAAATAATATAATTGATGGAGTAAAATTCTCCAACTTATAGTTTTCTGCTGGAATATTAAATTGTTGAAATATAAATAATAAGAATATTGGTAAAACTATTTCAAATATAATACTAATTGGATCTCTTATTAACTCTTTAAAATTTCTTTTTGCAAAATTTATCATTCTCATTATAGATTCCCTCCTGTCGCAATTTCTACAAAGGCATCTTCAAAGTTTTTAGTTTTAGTCTTCTTTATTAATTCTTCTGCTGTTCCAATATCAATTATATTTCCAGATGCCATAATACCAATTCGATCAGATAAACTCTCTGCTTCTTCCATATAGTGAGTGGTTAGAATAATTGTTTTTTCTCCTTTTAATTTTTCTATTATTTTCCATAACTCTTTTCTTGCTATTACATCTAATCCTAAGGTTGGCTCATCTAAGAATAGTATTTTAGGATCATTAATTAAACTAATAGCAATGGATACTTTTCTTTGCCATCCTCCTGATAATGTTTTTGCTTTCTTATTTAATACTTCTTCTAACTTAAATTGTTTTATTAATTCATTTATTTTACTTTCTTTATTCTTTATTTGATAGACTCCTGCCATGAATTCTAAGTTTTCTTTTACTGTTAAATTAGGAGCAATGGCTGTTTCTTGAGGTGAAACATTTAAGATTTCCTTAATTTTAAAAACATCTTTTTTCATATCCATATCTTCAATGATTATTTCTCCAGATGTAGGCATGATTAATCCAGATAACATTTTAATTGTCGTTGTCTTTCCTGCTCCATTTACTCCTAATAAAGCAAATAATTCTCCTTGTTTAATATTTAGATCAATTCCATTTACAGCAATTTTATCTTTATATTTCTTTGTTAGTCCTTTTGTTTTGATAGCAATCATTTTATCTCCTCCGTAAGACAATATTTTTGATTGGTTTCTTTTAATTCCTTTCAAATCACTTAAGTAATATTATATCATGAAAAAAGCATTTTTTTCAGCTTCTCCTATGTTTAATCAGTCTAATAGTAATATTTGTGATTTATCCATAATTTAAATTCTTTTTTTTTCCATTTTTTTGTTTATTTTTACAGTTAGTTATTTCTGATATATTATTTTTTTACATTTAACTCTTCTAATATTAAAAGCATTTAGGGGTTCTTTTCTTCAAAATATAATATTATATCATGTCTTTTAATTACTGTAATTCTAGATGTAATCGGCTTTAAAACTATTCTTAGATTTCACAAACAAAGATATTTTTGTAAGCATTTTCTCTTACTTCTAATATCACTAATTATGGATGCTTTATCTCTAATAATACTAAACATAAAATTGCCCTTGACTTAACTAAAAAACGTTCTGAAAAAGATATTGCTTTAGATAATAGAGTTTCTTCAAATACTGTTGAAAGAGTTATGGATTCTTTTTATGAAACTCAAAAAGTATATAAACATTATTTACCTGAAATTTTATCCTTTGATAAATATAAATCTGCTGATGGAGCGATGAATTTTCATATGTGTAATGGTATCAGTGGCCAAACTATTGATATTATTGAAGACAGAAATTTAGATAATCCAATTAAATACTTTTTCCATTATGATTATAAAGCTAGAAGTGGAGTTAAATTTATTATTATTGATATGTATTCTCCTTATGTTTCTTTAATTAAAAAAATGTTTCCTAATTCTATAATTATCATTGATAAATTTTACCTTACTCAAATTATTTCTAGATCACTTAACAAAACTACTCAAAGTTTGGAATCATAAAAAAACCCGCAAATCATTTATTTATGCGGATTTTCTAGATTATTTATCACAACATTGATTGTATTTCTTGCCAGACCCACATGCTAACCATTTGGAAGTATTTATACAATTCTTGGTACATATAGTACTATGCATAATTTCCTTATTTCATAGGCATTTAGCAGTGTCTATTATCAGTATCATTCATATTATGAATATTATGATTATTTTGCTCTACGTGGACAAGATGTGAACAAAGTCATCTTTTCACAACACTTTTTGTCTCCGTAATCATTATATAATATATACCTTTTTTAATCAAATTAATTAATGTGTGATTAATTTATGAATTATTTTATTTCATTATATAGTAGTAATACTCTACCATAGTTTTAAAATCTTCCAAGTTATTGTCATATCTTACACTACCCTTATTGGAGATTGTGCCAAAATAACCATCTACTTTTATTTTATAAGTTGAATATAATCCTGGATTGCCACCTCTTTCTGCTATATGGTTATAATCATAGTAGTTATTAAAGTCAGAACTATTATTATGAGCAAATCTTGCCATTTCTAATACTTTTTCATATCCACCTATTTTTTGTAAGTATTCATTATTAGGATCATATGTTATAAATCCAATGTCTTGCCCAGGACATTGATTATCATATCCAACATATTTAGAAGATACTTCTATAAGTTTTTTGTTATCTAAATCATATTTTAAATAATAACAAGTAAATGTTTTATAAATGCTTAAATTGTTATCATCTACAAAATTAACTTGCATTGGTACACCTAAACACAAGAAATTATCTGGCATTATCTCTTTTAGGTTTTTACACTGATTATAATCATATAAATCAAAACCATTTTCCTTAGAACTATTATAAACTGTTTTCAAATTATTAATTGCTTCTATATTGGATGCATTTAATGTTTTATAATTTTTACTTAATGAACTACTCTTGTTAGAGTTATTATTACTAAACATTAATGATAAAATTGATAAGGCAACTATAATTAAAACTATTCCACCTTGTCTAGATAATAATCCAGCTATTATACCAGTATTTTTTCTATTATTAACTCTATTGGAATATGACACTCTAGATGGATAATTTGTGTTTTGCCTTATTTCTGGCTCAACATAATAGGATTGAGGGATTGATTCTACTTCTACAGATATATTATTATTTAAAATAAATGTAGCGATATTATTCATTTGCTCTTGGTTAAATCTCTCACCTGTATAATGTTTATCATCATATTCAATTTGTCTAATTAAATTATCTACTTTTAAAATTCTATATTTAATATCATTTGGTGCTTTTTTCAAATTTAATCTATTTTCTGGATTTGTAAATACAACAATGGTTTTAAAGTAATCTTTAAATTTTATATTGCCCAATAAACTTTTAACTTTTTCCTGATCGTTTAAACATATTTTTTTAAATACTGTAAGTTGATCATCTACTTGAGAAAGTGGTGATTTAATACCCATTTTATTATATCTTTTTCCATATCTAGTACTTATTTCAAAATTTCCTAATTCATCTACATGAATAATATCTGCATTATAATTCTTACATTCGATAAAATAGCAGTGATGAGAAGTGACAACTATAAAATCAATTTGTGATTTTAAATCTTCGCAAATTATATTTATATCTCTCATTGCGTACATTCCAATATTGGCCTTATTCAAATGATATGCTACTTGTTTTTCACCAGCAATTCCAGCTTCTAACATATAAACAGTATCTTTGTTCGCTCTTGGATTTGTTTTTAATAAAGATAATTTGTTTTCTAAAGAACTATCTTCTTTTAAAAATATAGTTTCATAAAAAGAACTCATACTATCACCATATTAATTGTATCATAATAATTAATTTTTAAATATATGGAACAATAAAGAAAATCAGTATACAAATACTGATTTTCTTTATTGTAATATCTTAATCTTCCGATTATTATTTATTTAGATAATACTTACCATCTTTTGTTTTTACTAATACTTTTTGCTTAATCAATCTTTCATTTATTTTATTAA
>CADBSF010000034.1 GCA_902797265.1 uncultured Erysipelotrichaceae bacterium | reverse complement strand
TCTTCTTTAATAATATTTACCATAGTTCCATCCTTTCTTTATAAAGTAGGATAGTCTTTGTATTCTTCCAAGCTGACCACATGGGAGTTTTAAACACAAAAAAAACTAATCCAAATTGGATTAGTTATTTATCAAAACTCGAAAAGTTCGAGCAGATTTCACTATGGAGCAAACGAGGGGAATCGAACCCCCATCCCAGCCTTGGCAAGGCCGAGTTCTAACCATTGAACCACGTTTGCAAAAAAAATGGAGGGGCCTACCGGATTTGAACCGGTGCTCAGGGTGTTGCAGACCCACGCCTTACCACTTGGCTAAAGCCCCATAACTGCATTTATTATAACAAATATTTTTATTCATTTCAATCATTTTGTAACATTTTATTCATAAAAAAAAGAAAATATTTCTATTTTCTTCCATAATAATAAATATCCTTATAATTATATTTTAGTTCATTACTTTTTACTATTTTTCTCAATCCATCTGTTTCATTATAAGATAATAACATGCTATCTTGTACCAACAATAGTTGATTATCAACAACTTTCCAATCTTTTATATTATCTAATTCTATCAATAAAATGGAGTTTTCCTTTTTATCATAATACTTATACACTTTATTATCCTTCATATAATATTTGTCATAGTAATTACCGTGATTAAAAATTTGATACTTTTTGAAAAAATCTGTAATAGTTACCATTTTCTTATTACCATTGTATATCGTATACTCAGTTTGATCTTTATCTATTTCTTTTAATTCTTCTTTTCCATTATTCCAAGTATACTGTTTTTTATTCTTTCTATCTGTTATATATAGCAAATTATCTAATGTACCATTAATGTAACTATCATTTGACAATTTATCTTTTAAATTGACTGTTTTTAATTTATCATTTTTTAAGTCATATAGGTATATATTCTTAATCCACACACTATTTGTAGTATCTAGTAATACAAATTTATTATTCTGTATGATTGCTTTTACATTATCATACAAATCTGTTTCTAATACTTTGATATTTTTTGTTTTTTCCTGTGTTATTTTATAAAAACCTTTATAATTCCATAATAGATAGATATCTTCTTTTCCAACGTTATTGTTATAAACTTCAATATTATCCACTTTTTCTTTCTCGTCACTAGAATTTGGATACTTTATCTTATATTTTTTTACTCTCTTTTTGATTTCTTTAAAATCTTCATTCTCCTGCTCTATTAAATAACTAATGGAAACCTGCTTTTTATTAAGACTACAATATAATTGATTTATTTCATCACTCTTGAAAAAAGGTATGATACACACTAATTGATTTTTCCTAAACATCTTTATATCTTTAACTTGTTTTTTCTTTTTTGACATTTTTTTAGTAAAAAAATAATTATTATTATCCTTTTCTATTTGAAACAAATAGGATTCTACTTTTTTTCTATTATAAGTTTCTTTTATTTGATAAGACTTCCAAGAATAAGTAATCGAATAATATTTGATAGAATTATCATAAATAATAATACCAACTATTATAATTACCATTATAAACAAAAATAAAATAATCTTTTTTTTCATAATTTCCCCTTAAAATAAGAAAGAGACTATTAACTAGTCTTTCTCTTTCTCTTTCATATAATTCTTTTTCATTTCCATCATATAATTTGATATTTCAGTCTCAATTTCTGTTAAAGCATCATTACTAATATTGGATAATGTTACAAATTCTTTTACTGTATCAATATATACTTTTCCCCAAATCAATCCTCCTGAAACTTTAAGATCATTAAATAAATCTGGAGTAATGGAATCTAAGAAATAACCTACTAGTACTCTCTTTCTACCAATTAATATTCTCTTTGTTGTAAGTGCAATTACAGCAGTTCCAAAAATATTAAATAAGTTATCATTTTTTTGTGCACAAAAAACATATACTACATTCTCTCCAGGATTTAAATGTTTTTCTACTACTCGTGAATTCTCTCTAATTCTCCATGCTATCGTCTTTGGGTATTTGTTTTTAAAGCGTAATGCTTTTTTATATACAGATGCCACTTTTTATTCCTCCCTTATTTTATAAAATTATTTCTTCTTAAAAAATCATTATAGTGAGCTTTATCTGTAAGTCCATCAATATATTCTTTAATTGTGTTATTTTCAATTATTAGTAAAGTAGGAGTTCCTAAAGTTTTAAAGAAATCATTTGCTTCTTCTAATTTTCTTCTTCCTGTTTCATTAATTTCTTCTGTATTGACATAATAAATAACCAAATTGTTTTTATAGGCAATATTTTTAATTATAGGTTCTGCTATTTCACAATATTGACAGGATGGTCTTGCAAATATAACAATTCGAACAGCATTTTCCTTATAATAATCAAGGAATGTATCTACACTAATTTTTGTAAATTCTCTCATTTCATTTTCTTTTATCGCAGCACTTTCTTTTTGAGCATTATCCATTATTTCTTCAGGATCATTAGATAATATTTCCACATCATTACTTTTAATAGTAAATGATAATACTAGTAATATTATTAGAAATATTGCTCCAATTAATCCTAATCCTATTTTTTTATTTTTATCCATACTTCTCCCTCTTCTTATAATTATTATAGCATAAATAAAAAGAAAGGAAAATAGATTATTTTTCTTTCTCTAAATATTCTTCATAAGGTATACTTCTATCAATTATTTTTCCATCATCGGTAATTTCTATTACTCGATTTGCTACTGTTCTATTTAATTCATAATCTCTTGAGGTAAATAATACCTCTCCTTGAAAATTACATAATCCTTTATTAAGTGAAGTAATACTTTCCAAATCTAAATGATTTGTTGGTTCATCTAATATCAAAAAATTAGGATTTTCTAACATCATTTTAGATAGCATACATCTAGCTTTTTCTCCACCAGATAGTACATTGACTTTTTTAAAAACATCTTCCCCTGAGAATAACATTCTTCCTAAAAAACCTCTCAAGACAGTTTCATCTTTGATATCATAAAAAGAGCCAATCCAATCCATAATGTTCTTGTCACTATTAAAATAATCATTATTATCTTGTGGAAGATAACTAGGAATAATTGTTTTCCCCCATTCTATCGATCCTTTATCATATTTCTCTTTTCCTATTAAAATATTGAATAACAATGTTTTTACCATATCATTATTTGCTAGAAAACAAATTTTATCTCCTTTTAATACGGTAAAAGATATTTTATCTAAAATCTTTTTTCCATCTACTACTTTAGTAAGATTTTCTACTTTTAATATTTCTTTACCTGCTGGTTTTTCTATTTTGAAATCAATATAAGGATATTTTCTTGAAGAAGGAATTATTTCATCTAATTCTATCTTTTCTAACATTTTCTTTCTAGAAGTTGCTTGTTTTGATTTGGATGCATTAGCTGAGAATCTTGCGATAAAAGCCTGCAATTCTTTAATTTTCTCTTCTTTCTTTTTATTGGATTCTCTCATCTGCTTTTGTAATAATTCACTAGATTCATACCAAAAATCATAATTTCCAACATATAATTTAATCTTAGAGTAATCAATATCCGCAATATGTGTACAAACTTTATTTAAGAAATATCGATCATGCGATACAATAATTACAGTATTATTAAAATTAATTAAAAACTCCTCTAGCCAACGTATTGCTTCTAAATCAAGTGAGTTTGTTGGTTCATCTAAAAGAAGAATATCTGGATTTCCAAACAAAGCCTGTGCTAGCAATACTTTTACTCTTAATTTAACAGGTAACTCTTTCATAGTCATGTAATGAAATTTTTCTTCTACTCCTAAGTTATTAAGTAAAACTTGGGCATCTGGTTCAGCATTCCATCCATCTAAATCCATAAATTCTGCTTCAAGATTTGCTAATTTCATTCCATCTTCTTCACTAAATTCTGTCTGAGCATATATCTTATCTTTTTCTTCCATTATTTCATATAATTTCTGATTACCCATGATTACTACATCGATTACCCTCTTATCATCAAATTGATAATGATCTTGCTTTAAGATGGATATTCTCTCTCCCTTAGATACCGTTATTTCCCCTGTCGTTGTTTCTAATTCTCCACTTAATAGTTTTAAAAAAGTAGATTTTCCACTACCATTCGCACCTATTAATCCATAACAATTACCATTTGTAAATTTTAAATTAACATCCTCAAATAATGTTCTTTTTCCAAATTTTAAACTAACATTGGTTACTTGTATCATATTATCACCTCAAAACCTATCTTATTTTACAATAGAAAAAGAAAAAAGACAAGTTTTCCTTATCTCTTATACTTTCATTCTACGAACTTTTTGCTTGATACTATCATTATCTCCTATAACATCCCCATAAAGAGTAGCTAAGGTATCAATATCTTCTTGTTCTAATAATTCTTCTTTTATTCTTCTTTCATATCTAGAATCAAAATTATTTCTTCGTAATTCTGAAGTAATTAATGATGTTAATAATAGATGAAATTGATATTTATTAACCTCTTCTAACTCTATAGTAGACATTAAATCTAATTTTCTAAATTTAGTAGGATCTGTGATATAGAGTTCTCCATTAAAAACTGTATTTACCGGATCTATTCCACTTAGAAGAATCTTTTTATTACTTAATGATTCAATATCTCTTTCTATTAAAGTAATTTCTTCAATTAGATCATCTTTATCTTGATTAATAATCTTTTGCCCTTTTCCTTTATTATTCACTAGTTTAAAAGAAAATCCACGAAAGGAATTATTATAAAAAAGTATATTTTTTGGAAGTAATATCCTATCAGTAGTAATATCCTTTAAATAATTAGCAGTATCTAAATCAATAGGAGTCTGCTTACCAATCTTAAAAATTCTTAATGCCATACTTTTATAGCGATAAATATCCCCTGTTGTTTCACTTCCAATTTTGGATAATCTTTTTCCTGAAATATCAATGTCTTTTGTATCTAATTTATAACCCATCGAATGCCTCCATAGTTCTTATTACTATATCACACTTGAATTTCTTTGTAAATTCCCTTTTTATTTATAGAAATTAGATATGAATTTCGCAAATTCATATAAGATAATATCACTTTTATTAATAGCAAAACTCTTTCCTAAAGCTTTTCCACCGATTGTAATGGAAGCAACGATACTAGCTACTACAATAGAAACTAATAATGGATTCCAATGAAAAGAGTTTATTAATCCTAAAGAAATAGCGGTTGCTGAAGCACCTGATATGATTCCACAAACATCACCAATTACATCACAACAGAAACTAGAAACTTTGTCTGCATTTTTCTTAAACTTAACGGCTATATTAGCACCTTTTACTTTTCTAGAATTCATCGAATGAAAAACAGCTTCTTCCGCTGTTGTCACAGCAACTCCAATAATATCAAATAAAATTCCTAAAAAGATAAATAACAACGTAATGATAATTCCTACCCATAAAGGAAAGTTAGGAATTGTTATTTCTGATAAAAATGATAGAGAAAAAGATAATAAAAAAGCTGTTATAATTACGGTAAAAATCCATTTCTTATTTACCTGTTCTTTTTTTACTTTCTCCTTTTTCCTGTTTTGTTTTACTAAATTATCTAATTCATTTGGTCTTTCTTTTTTTAAGTACATATTTTTCTTCCTTACTTATTATTTTTCCTTTTTCATTATAGCAATATTCTAAACAAAAAAAAAGTAGATTTTCTACTTTAATTACATTTCATAATTGTTTGGCTATTAAAATAGTTAACTTTGAGTCTTAGGTCAAGTAGGATTTCCCTAATTCTTACAATTTCGTTACCAAAATTGCGGTTCCCCTTTAAAAGAATCAATATGTAGTTTCCTAAACATACGACTTGATTACCACTTAGTACCCACTGCAATCCTATTTTAAATTACACCCTAGGAGATTTCCTCTCCAACACTTTATTATTAGTTCTTTTTTGCAAAAACAATTTCAAAATGCAATATTTAATAAAGTGGCCGATTTTATTAAATAAGATCATTTATCCCAATATTTTCACTCAAGACAGGCTACGCTGTACATAACTTTCGCCACAATACAGGTTTAATCCAACTTCGTAAAAAATCATCAGAGCTGCTCGTATAGATTTTCCACAAGAATTGGTCTCCACGAAAAATGGGTCATTTCTTGTATGCCATTACAAGTTGCCCATTCTTCTCATCTTCAGCATTCACCCCAAACTGGGCGTTAGAAGCAAACACCAAAGGTTTCACAGATATGCCCTTTAACGAATTTTTAAGCTCGTCTTCCTAATAAAGTAATTGACTAGAATAGTGTGCCATCAATTAC
>CADBSF010000033.1 GCA_902797265.1 uncultured Erysipelotrichaceae bacterium | reverse complement strand
TCTAGTAGAAATACTAGATATCTTTATTTTTACAAACAAAAAGACAAATAAGTCAAAATATAGACCTATTTGTCAACAGTCTGAAAATTGGAAATAATCCAATTTTTTTATTTTTCAATATTTAAAATATCTTCTAATTTAATAATATCTCCATTTATGGTAGTAATATGATTATCTTCTACTTTTACTATTCTTGTTACTAATGTGTTATCTTTTGTTGTAATGATTACTGGTATTCGATAAACTAGTGGAGTATTTAATATAGAATCTAATACGGGAGAAATATCTTTTCTTGTAGTTTCTTCTAAATAACAATAATCTTTATTATGATTTTTTAAGTTAAGATTTTCATTCTTATATAAAGTAGGTAATTCTTTCATATGACACCTCTTTATATTCTATGTATTTTTCTCATAAAAAGACATATTATTTGGTATAATATAAATGAAAGCGGATGAAGTTTATGAGAAAAATTAATTACAGGATATTAATACCTATTATTCTTTTATCCATAATCAGTATTATTACAATTTATAGTGCTTTAACCTATACTTCTAAATCTTTAGGAAATCTATGTTTAAAGCAAGCTATTTGGTATGGGGTAGGATGGATTATTGTCGGAATTATGTATCATTATAAGAATGAGTTTCTTTATCAGAAAACTTGGATTCTATATTGGATTGGAAATATTTGTTTACTTTTATTATTATTTTTTGGTACTCCTATTAATAATAGTAGATGTTGGTTTACTTTACCAGGAATTGGTACTATTCAACCGAGTGAATTTATGAAAATATTTTTAATGCTTGCTTTAGGAGCAATGATTTATGATTTTCGGTCTAAGTATAAAAATCCTAGTTGTAAGGAAGAATTTATCTTTATTATAAAAACTTTAGGGGTAGTATTCATTCCTTCTATTTTAACTTTTTTACAACCTGATACTGGAGCTGTCTTAATCTATTTAATCATATATCTTTCTATGATGTTTGTTAGTGGTCTAAGACTTCGCTGGTTTCTTTCCGCAACGATAGTTGTTTCTTGTATTGTAGGAGGAATCTTTTATTTATATTTCTTTAAAGAAAAAACTTTTATTTCTCTTTTTGGAACCAGCCTATATTACCGATTTGATCGTATCTTTAATTGGCATCAAGGATCTGGTTTACAACTTGAGAATGCTCTTGCGGCAATTGGTTCTGCAGGTTTAACAGGACATGGTTTTAATCAAACTCCTATTTATTTTCCAGAGTCTTCTACTGATTTTATCTTTGCTGTTTTTGCTAGTAATTTTGGTTTTATTGGTGTTTGTATCTTAATTGGAATTATTCTATATTTAGATATTCAAATATTAAAGCTTTCTAAAATGAGAAAAGAAGATAGAGACCGGTTTATTGTTGCAGGTATTATAGGAATGCTTCTATTTCAACAAGTACAAAATATTGGAATGACCATTGGTTTATTCCCTATCACAGGAATTACTCTTCCTTTTGTTTCTTATGGAGGTAGTAGCTTATTATCTTATATGATTCTTGTAGGAATATTATTAAATATTTCAATCAAGAAAAGAAAAACTTATTGGCATAATTAAAAGATTAATGATTGTTTCATTAATCTTTTAATACGTATTCATAAACTTCTTTTAGTTTTTTTCCTATCGTTTTAATATCTCTTTCTAGGGCTACGTTATAAGCTTCTTCTACTAAACTAGGTAGTTTGCCATCAAAGAAATCTTTTATTTTCTTTTCAAATTCATCTACATCTTTTGCTTTATAAACATTTACACCATCTTCAAGCCATCCTTCAAATATAGGAATATCTCGAATAATGGCATTTTGTTTACAAGCACATGCTTCTATAATTGGAATTCCCTCTGTTTCTTCTAAAGTTGGGAACAAATATAAATCTGCCCCACTCATTGCTTCTTTAATCACTTCTTGTTCTACATATCCTGCCCAAGTAAGATTTGGTAGTTTTGTGTTTACAGCACGTCTTACATCTTTAGTAGCTGCTTTTAAAGAACTATAACCAAACCATATAAATTTATATTCTGGCATTCTTTTGGCAAGTTCTACAAAATCTACAATTCCTTTTCTTCGAATATATAAACCAATTCCGATAATAACTTTATCTTCTTTGCTGTATCCATACTTTGTTCTAAATCTTTCTCCTGCTACTTCATCTTTTTGAAATAAACTTAAATCGATTCCATTTGAAATAGCCACTATTTTTTTCTTTTCTAATCCTTTATAACCTTCTAATAATCTTTTTGAATATGGTGTTGGAGTTACAATGATATCTCCTAAACTATAACACTTTATTAGCCACCATTTGATTATTTTTGATGTTGATTTTGAAAAAATAAATCCATTTCTATAATCTTCTTCCGTTGAATGAGCATGATAGACAATTTTTTTACCCGCTTTCTTAGCTTTCTTAGCCATTCTATGAGACTTTAAGAACCAGGTATTGATATGCATAATATCATAATCATCATTAGGATTCGTTGTCCACTGAATCCCTTCATAAGTTAAAGCAGTTTTTTGATGCTCAATAGCTTTTCCCAAACCACTTTTCCTAACACTTTTTTCTTTTTCTGTATATAATAATACTTTCATTCTATCAGTCTCCTACTCTTATTATAAATTATTCAATGATAAAAATCTAGCATTTTTCTCTATTTTCTTTTTTCAAAACTTTTTCTAACTTCTTTTCATATATACTTAGAATTTCTTCAGTATCTCCATATTGATCTCCATATTCTTTTCTTTCTTCTATAGAAAATATATAATTTCTATATAGTTCAAATAAATCTATTTCTTCCATGATTACCTTACCTTTCTAAGATAATATATGATTTCTAAAAATAATCATTCAAAAAAAATAAAAAAACCATTGTTTCCAATGGTTTTAATACATAAATGGTGTCCGCGAGGCGACTCGAACGCCTGACCGATCGCTTAGAAGGCGATTGCTCTATCCAGCTGAGCTACGCAGACATAGTAACTTGCTTGACAAATAAGATTATACAATAAAAGTACTTGAAATACAAGTACTTTCAATTATTTTCTCTTAGAAAGTATTTCATTTTTTCTCCATTTACTTCAAACATTACCATATTTACATCATAATTATCAAATACAGAATAAGCAATTTCTTCTAAAATTAATTCTGTTACTTCTTCATTTTTATTAATTAAATAAGAATTAAAATTTAATAACATGACATTTTCCTCTTCTTTATAATTCAATAAACTCAATTTGTAAGGAATATAACTCATCAATTGACTAGGATTATTTCTTAATTCTTCAACAATAATTTCTATTTTCTCTTTGTTATCACTCAAATAACTAGTAACAGGAATAAATTCCTTTGATGTAGAATCTAAATAATAGATGATTACTTTATTTAGATTTTGTCTATCACTATATTGATAATTTGGATTCATAGATAATTTCTTATCATATTCCTGTTTTAATCCTTCTACTTCTTTTCCATCTACTAAAAAAGATACTTTCTCTATTTCTTTTAGAGAAAGAAGAGAATTAACAATACCTGTAATCATCTTATCTCTTGTTTTGTCTATCTCTAAGAATTCTTTTGTAAAATCTAATGTTACTTTATTAGAATCAATTGTTATCTCTTTTAATTTCACATTAGAAGGAATGATTCCTTGTAAATGACTATTGTTAGTATTATTAATTGTTAAATAATCAATAATTCTTTTTATTTTTTCTTCTAAAGAAAAATCTTCTAGAATCATTTTTGTTTGAACCAAATAATTATCTTCATTTATTAAATATACCGTAGTTGAAGGAAGAGATATTTCATTGATTTCTAAATTAGTTCTTAATACTTTTTTATTAGAAAAAGAAATTGTTGGAATGGTATAAAAAGTAATAATTCCAAAGACTATAATAGTTAACATATAAATCTTTTTTAGTAGCATATCATCACCTAATGAATTGTATGAAAAAACGTACTGTTTTAGTACGTTTAGATTGATAATTCATTTAGTTTTAATAGTTCTACTACTGCTGATGCTCTTCCTTTTACTCCTAATTTTTGCATAACATTAGAAATATGATTTCTAACTGTTTTTTCACTAACTCCTAGGTCATTAGCTATTTCTTTGGTACTATAATTTTTAATTAATAAAGTGAATATTTCTTTTTCTCTTTTTGTTAAAATATAATTCATTCTTTTATCACCTAGAATATTGTATGAAAAAACAGAATAATAGTTGTAGTCTATTTACCTATTATTTCTTTTGAAATTTTACAGAGATATTCTTTTTTTCATTATATTCTTTTTGAATCATTCTCATAATGCTATTAGCAAGTTCTGTTGAATGAGTATCACTTATACATACTGTTGTAATATCTGTATTATCTGTTTTTACAAAACAATCTAATTGATATTCTTTTTTTATTTTCTTTTCTAGAGATTCTTCTTTTCCTTGTACTTCATTTAAGTATTTTAATTGTTCATATAAATTATTTTTTTCTCTTGTGGATAATTCTTCTTTTGTTAATTGTTCTTTTAAACTATCGATTTCTTTATTTCGATCATCCATCTTGGTTACTCTCATGGCAGTTAAAACGTTTTCTTCTTGTATTTCTTCTACTACTGGAATATTTTCTTTCTCATCTACAATACTATTTACTTTTTCTAATAAATCATTAGGCATTGTAATATAATAAACTCCTAAAACTAGAACTAAACTTAATAGTGTAAAAAACCACAGGTTTTGCTTATTCATTTTTATCCTCCATTCTCTACACTATATGAAAAAATTAGAAAAATATGATTTATTCTAATTTACTATTTTACTGATTGCTTTCATAATTCCTAGTTTTCCATAGGAGTAAGTAAGAGATCCTTGTAAGTAAGCAATATAGGGTTCTCGTAGTGGTCCATCACAAGATAATTCAATAGAAGAACCTTGAGTAAAGGAACCACTTGCCATTACTACTTTATCCTCATATCCTGGCATATCCCATGCTTCTACTACAGCATTAGAGTCAATGGCAGATCCTTGTTGAATTCCTCTTGTAAATTCTATTAACGTTTCTGGATTATGGAAGATAATAGTTTCTACAATATCTACTCTATCTTCTTTATATCTAGGCTCTACTTGATATCCTAATTTTTCTAGTACATAACTCGCTAAAACAACTGTTTTTAAAGCAGATGCAACTACGGAAGGAGCTAAATACAATCCTTGTAGTATTTGTTTATTAATACCTAGAGTTGGTCCAACTTCTTTCCCTTCTCCAGCAAGTGTTAGTCTTTCACCACATAGTATCACTAGTTCTTTCTTTCCAACGATATAAGCACCATTAGGAGCAATTCCTCCTCCTAAATTCTTAATTAAAGATCCTACTACAATATCTGCTCCTACTTCAGTAGGTTCTCTATCATTAACAAATTCACAATAACAATTATCTATCATGATAATCGCATCTTTTTGAATACTTTTGATTAATTGAATTACTTTTTCTAGTTTTTCAATAGATATACTTTTTCTTGTAGAATACCCTTTACTTCTTTGAATTTCAATTACTTTTACTGGTGTCTTTTCCAAATACTCTTTTATTTTTTCATAATCAAAATCATTCTCTTTTAATTCTATTTGATCATAACGAATTCCAAAACTTTTTAAAGAACTTGGATTTTCTTTTATTCCAATTACTTCATCTAACGTATCATAAGGTTTTCCTGTAATACTTAGCAATAAATCATTTGGTCTTAGAAGAGCAAAGAAACAAACATTTAGTGCATGAGATCCTGATATAAATTGACTTCTTACTAAAGCATCCTCACATTGAAAGATATCTTTATAGATCTTTTCTATTGTATCTCTTCCATAATCATTGTAACCATATCCTGTCGTTTCATGAAATGCTAATTCTGTTATTTCATTTTTTTGAAAAGCAGATAATACTTTTCTACTATTAAATTCTTCTATCTTTTCAATTTTATGAAAAACTTCACTACACTCTTTTTCTGCTTCCTCTACTAGAATAGATACTTCTTCTTTGATTCCTAAATCAAACATATTTATCTCTTCCTTTCTGGTTGATTATTATAATACAAATTAATTATATTTTCCACCATCTACTCGAATAACGGAATCATTTATATAACTTGCTTTTGAACTTGCTAGAAAAACTACTACTTTAGCAATTTCTTCTGCTTCTGCAAATCTATTCAATAATATTTTTCTTTTTTCTTCATCTATTTGATCCATACTTAAATCTTTATTCATTCCTGTCTTTACCCAACCTGGTGCAACACAATTAACAGAAATAAAAGGAGCAAATTCACGAGCAAAATTATGAGTTAAAGAAATAACTCCTGCTTTAGAAGCATCATAATCACAACTTTCTGGATAATAGGTATCAATTGCATTGGTTGATGATATATTAATAATTCTTCCACTACGTTCATTTTGCATTACTTTCGCAACATACTTACTACATAAATAAGTTCCTATTAGATTGACATCTAATATTCGTCTAAATTCTTTCATATTTTTTTCTAATAATAAACTATCTCTAGCAATCCCTGCATTATTTACTAATATATCAATTCTTCCAAAAGTATCAATTACTGTATTTACCATCATTTCTACTTCTTCTTCTTTCGCAACATCACATTTAATTGCGATAGCCTCTACTTCATATTGTTCTTTTATATTTCTAGCTAATTCTTCTGCTTCTTCTTCATGATGACAATAATTGATTACTACATTTACACCATTCTTGGCAAACTCTTCTACACAAGCTGCTCCTATCCCTCTATTACCTCCTGTTACTAATGCCACTAATTTTTTCATTTTACCACCTATTCCTTATAATTTATAATAAACTCTTCTAAATCTTCTTCTGTAACATTTGATAAGCTTGCAATTAATTCTCCCTCTTTTATATAGAATACTGTTGGAAGAGTAATATCATCTTCTTCTATTTCTAATTGTTCTAAAATATCTTCATAATCATTTAATTTCTTTTTATTGATAACTTCAAATGATACTTTATTGCTTTTTAATAATTGTTTTATCTTTTTCGATTGTTTTTCTTCTATTACTAAAAAGAAAGTTTCATTATTTTTTATTCTTTTTAATATACTTGAATCTACTCTAGTAAATTTATTGATAAATAGTAATAATACAGGAACAATTACTATTAAGGATATTAAAATTGCTAGAAAAAAACGATTTCTTAATTCTATAAACTCTCTATCTTTCATAATACCACCTATTATTATTTTACACTAATAATATAAAAAAGGGAAGTTTTCCTATTAGAAAAAATTATTCCATTTTATAATAAAGATAGGTGATTTTTTATGGAACAAGGAAATATTCATTATTGTCCCAAATGTGGACATAAAATAACTTCTTCTATACAACGAAATTGTTTACGTTGTGGATAATTATTGTATGAATCAAAAGAAGAAGATGATCATTTATTAGAACTATATGAAAAAAATAAAAAGAAAGAAAACTATAGAAATTTATCCATATCTTTTGCTAATTTATTTATTTCTCCAATAGTAGCTTGTGGTGCTGTACTAGCTTTTTCTTTTATAGGAGCTTTTAGTGAAGATTTACTGATAAAGGGTGTATCGACTGTAATTATTTATCTTATTTGGCCTTATTTGATTATTTCTTTTATTTGGTTTATTATTTGTTTAATTAAATATTTATTAAAGAAATAGAAAAAAGACATGAAGGGTTGTCATTCATGTCTTATATTTTTTCTACTTTAATATATGCTTCTTCTTCATTTAATAATGTTTTTTCTGTTAAGGAAATATCTTTTTCCATAGAATCTCCTAATACTTCATTCATGATGTAATCTTTATAAAGAGTAAGCATCTTATCTATTTTATCACTACCATTATAGAATACTTTAATATGATCCGTAATTACAAAATCTAATTCTTTTCTAAGAGATTGAACTTTTCTTACAAATTCACGAGCAAGACCTTCTAATATTAATTCTTCTGTTAATTCTGTATCTAATACAACGATTGTTTTATTATTACTTGTTGATGCATATCCTTCTTTTTGTTTAA
Organism: uncultured Erysipelotrichaceae bacterium; assembly: GCA_902797265.1. Taxonomy (GTDB): domain Bacteria; phylum Bacillota_I; class Bacilli_A; order RF39; family UBA660; genus UBA3789. The sequence continues at coordinate 26,688 of CADBSF010000033.1, read as the reverse complement.
TAGAAATTATTGTATTTTCACTATTTAATTCAAAATCTTCTTTCTCTAGTTTAATTTTTAGACCTTTTTCACTAATTTTAGATATTTCATTAGAAGTAAGTTTTGAGATAACATTTTGTAATTCTTTCATTTTTGGTCCTAGTTGTTTTCCTAATACTTGGAAGTTTGGTTTTACAATATATTCTAAGTAATTTGTCATATCCTTTTTAAACTCAATTTCTTTAACATTTAATTCTTCTTTAATGATTGGAAGTAAATCTCCTATAATTAATTCATCACTCTTTGGTAAGATTAGACTTCTAATTGGTTGACGAACTTTGATATTTACTTCTTCTCTTGCAAATCTTCCTAAACTACAGATATCTCTTACTAAGTCCATTCTCTCTTCTATTGCTTCTTCTATATAATCCGTATTTTCAACTGGGAAGGTTGCTAAATGAACAGATTCTTCTTTTGTTAATTTTTTATAGATTTCTTCTGTTAAGAATGGAGTTAATGGAGCACATAATTTACATAAAGTAATTAATACTTCATAAGTTGTTAAATATACACTTTTTTTGCTTTCTGTTAATTCGGAATCCCAGAATCTTCTTCTATTTCCTCTAATATACCAATTTGATAAATCATCATTTAAGAAAGGTACAATTAACTTTGTTACTTTATTCAAATCAAATTCTTGATAAGCTTGACTTACTTCTTTTATTAATTTGTTTAATTTTGATAATAACCAACGATCCATTAATTCTCTTGATTTGACAGGAATATCATATTTGGTTGGATCAATGTGATCTGCATTCGCATACATTTCAAAGAATGAATAAGCATTTTTTAAAGTAGATGTATATTTTGAATAAACTTCTTTTACTCCTTCTTCACTGAATCGTAATGGAGTCCATACAGGAGAAGTATATAACATATAGAAACGAATCGTATCTGCTCCATATTTTTTCATGATGTCTACTGGATCTATAATATTTCCTAATGATTTAGACATTTTCTTACCATTAGCATCTAACATCATATCATTTACTACTACATTTTTGAAACTAGATTCTCCTGAAATAATCGTTGAAATTACCAATAGAACATAGAACCAACCTCTTGTTTGATCAACTCCTTCAGCAATAAAGTCAGCTGGAAATTGATCTTTGAATTTTTCTTTATTTTCAAATGGATAATGCCACTGAGCATAAGGCATGGCTCCACTATCAAACCAAACATCCATAACATCTGTTACACGAGTCATCTTTTTACCACATTCACTACATTTTAAATGTAATTTATCTACATATGGTCGATGTAATTCAATTTTTCTAACATCTTTTTTCTCAACTAGTTTTTCTTGTAATTCATCAAGTGAACCGATTACTTCTCTATGTCCACAAGAACATTCCCAAATTGGCATTGGACAACCCCAATAACGATTTCTTGAAATTCCCCAATCTACCATATTATCTAGCCAGTTTGCAAAACGTTTTTCTCCCACATAGTCTGGATACCAATGAATTTTCTTATTTGCTTTAATAATCTTGTCTTTATAGGCCGTTGTTTCTACATACCAAGCAGGTTTTGGATAAGAAATTAATGGTGATTTACATCTCCAACAATGTGGATAGTCATGTGTTATTTTTAATTTTTTAAATAATTTATCTTGTTCTTTTAACCATTTGATGATATCTAATTCTAAGTCTTTATCAGTTACTAATCTCCCTTTCCATGGTCCTGTTGTGTAGCAACCATCTGGTCCAACTGGATTTACAAAACCAATTCCATTCTCAAGACATACTCTATTATCATCAGCACCATAAGCAGGAGCAATGTGAACAATTCCTGTTCCATCTTCAGCTGTTACATAATTATCAGCAATTACTACAAATGACTTTCCTTCTACTTCAACAAAAGGCATTAATTGCTCATATTCTATTCCTACTAAGTCTGTTCCCTTATAGGTTTCTACTACTTTAGCTTCTTCTCCAACAACTTTATCTTTTAAAGATTCTGCAAGAATAAATTCATATCCTTGAGAGTTTACTTTTACATAAGTAAGATTTGGATTGACACATAAACCAACATTCGCAATTAAAGTCCATGGAGTAGTTGTCCATACTAAGAAATAAGTATCCTTATTTTTCATTTTAAATGGCAAAATTAAAGAATTAACAGAATCTTGTTCATACCCTTGACTAACTTCATTTGCTGATAATTCTGTTCCACATCTAGGACAATACCATAATACTTTATTTCCATAATATAGTAATCCTTTTTTCTCCATTTCTTTAATAATCCACCACTCTGATTCAATATATTCATTATCACAAGTAACATAAGGATTATCACAGTCAATGAATTGTCCCATCATATCCGTAACCTTTTTTACTTCATCAATATTCGTTGCGGTTTCTTGATTACATTCTTTACAGAAATTTTCGATTCCAAATTTTTCAATATCTGCTTTTGATTGAAATCCTAATTTCTTTTCTACATTTACTTCAATAGGAAGTCCATGAGTATCAAGACCTATTTTTCTTTCTACTCGGTATCCTTGCATTGTTTTATATTTACAAAAAGCATCTTTAATTGTTTTTGCAAATACATGATGAATTCCTGGTTTTGCATTTGCATAAATTGGTCCATCATAAAATACCCATTTATCTCCATCTTTTCTAGAAGTAATACATCTTTTTAAAATATCCATTTTTTTCCATTCTTGACTGATGGATTCTTCTACTTCATCTATTTTTCTATTATCTAATTTTTCAAACTTCATTTCAAACACTCCTAACCTAATAATACATAACTATAATAAATGATAAAAACTAGTAAAAATAATAATCCTTCTGATTTACTAATTTTATATCCTTTTAAAGAAAACATAAATAACAATATAGCAGATGATATCATTACTAATAAGTCTATATAACTAAAGGATATAATTCCTATTCCTCCAAATAAAGTTGTAGGGATTCCTACTACAACACCTATATTGAATATATTACTACCTACTACATTTCCTATTGCAATATCATATTGTTTTTTTCTAGTTGCTGTAAGACTTGTCACTAATTCTGGAAGAGAAGTTCCTAAAGCAATAATCGTTAAGGATATCAATCTTTCACTAACTCCCCAATATTTTGCGATAAAAACCGCTGAATCTACCACAAAATTACTTCCTAGAATAATACCAGTTAAACCAATTATGATATACAAAGCTGATCTTGGTAATGATAATATCTTTCCTTCTTCCTCTTCTTCTCTTTTTCTTGATATGGATATTAAATAATATATAAATACGGAGAAAAACAATAATAGAATTATTCCGTCTCCTCTTGTAAAAGTATTCTTTACTCCTCTATCAAAAATATTATCGGATAAAAGAGTAGCAAATAACGTAGTAATTAATAATGTGATAGGTAATTCTTTTTTTACGGTATTATTTTTGACTGTTAAGGAATGAACTAAACTACTACATCCTAATATTAATAAAATATTTAATATATTACTACCAATTACATTTCCTAGAACAATATCTCCATTACCAGAAAGAATGGATTTTATACTAACAGCTAATTCTGGAGCAGAAGTACCAAAAGCAACAATCGTTAAACCAATTAGTATTTTTGGAACTTTAAAGTTACTAGCAATTCCACTTGCCCCATCAACAAAGAAATCTGCTCCTTTAATTAATATAATAAATCCAAGTATTAATAATATCATATTTAGAATCATAACATCACCCTTTTTATTTTATGAATCAAAAAAAAGAAAAAGAACAAGCCGTCTAAGGACGAATTGTTCCGTGGTACCACCTTAATTTATAAGTATTACTTATCTTCATTACTATAACGCGTTACCGTATCTATCTTATCCATAAATCACAACTTGAAAGTGATCCGAATACTAGTTTCTTACTTGTTCTCACCAAATACAAGCTCTCTTGAAAGAAATAATAGTATTCCGTCTTTCGCTCTTGCTTTAGTGATAATATAACACATTTTTTTTAAAGATACAACTCTTTTTTCATTTCCTTTCAAAACAGTGTGGATTAAAATTATTCTGCATCCAATTCTAATATTTCAATTTCATCTACTACAGCTTGTTGTTGTTCCATAATAATTTTTAATTTTCGTTTAAATATTTTCATATTTCTTTCTAAATTTTCTGCATTTTTTTCAATCTTATCTGCTTTTAATAAAGCTTCATTTACAATTCTTGAGGCATTATGTTTGGCATTTTCAATAATCATATTGCTTTCTTCTTGAGCAAGAAGTCGGATATTGTTATTAATTTCTTGATTTTTTGTAATAGAATCATTATGGATTCTTTCTAAATTTTTATGATGCTCTAATTCTTTTTTTAAACTCTCTATTTCTTTACTTTGTTCATTTACCGTTTTTATAATAATTTCTGTTTCTTTAATAACTTCTTTTACAAATCGATTTACTTCCTCTTTGTTATATCCATTTTCTGCTGTTGAAAAATTATCCATATCATCACCTCAGGTTAGGTTTCTATTTTAGAAAAAATCTTCGTCGTCCTCTTTATCCTTTTTACCCTTTTGATTCGTTTTTGATGGATTATTATCTTCACTAATCGTTCCTTCTACATTTACATTATTTGGAGTACATAGGAATATTCCGCCTCCAAGTTTTTGTAAATCTCCTCCAATGGCATATATCGTTCCATATAGAAAATCTACGATTCTTTTTGCTTGATCTGGTGTTACTCTCTTTAAGTTTACCACAACCGCACTTCTACTTTTTAAGTAGTCTGCTATTTGCTGACTTTCTGAATAAGCTCGAGGTTCTAGTAGCATCATTTTAGAACCTGCTATTCCATTTTGTTCATGATATTCTTCTTTCGATGTTGTGTAATAACTTTCTTCTGCTGGTGTTTCTGGGGTTTCCTCTACTCCACCAAAAAATCCTTTAAGTTTATCTTTCATTTTAATCCTCCGTATAAGTTAAAAATAATTTTTATTTCATTTTCTTTTATTTTATCATATTTTTTAGAAAAGAAAAAGTATATTTTAATCTAATAGTAAGTCATCCGTATTTGGATTACTATAATTTCCATAATCTTGATTCCTATATTGACCATTCTCTTGTCCATTCATATAATTCATTGGCTGTTGAGTTGTGAAATCACTTTCTAAACCAAATTGCTGATTATTTACACCATTTGTTGACATATAAGCATTTACTGTTGGAGCAGTTGTACTATTAGCTGTATACCATACTTTACTGATTTCAACATTATTTGATAATGGTCTTGGGTCTGGTAAATCCACTTTCATCATAGTTGGAACTTTAAATGCTGATCCAAAGGCAATACAATTTCCTGGTTTTAGATTCTTCAATTGTAACATAATTTCTGAAGAAACACTAGGAACCATTTCTTTGATGTATTTTAAGTCGGTTGGATGGACAGTTCTTAATATAATGAAATTCATACATTGAGAAATACAAGTATCTGATAATTCACTTGGTCTTTGAGTAATTAATGCTAAGAAGATACCGTATTTTCTTCCTTCTTTGGAAATACGTTCAAATATATTGTAACCTAATAAATCTACATCTCTGTCTCTTTGAACATAACGGTGTGCTTCTTCTATCATAATATGGTAAGCATTACTACCACGAGGTCTTATCGTACTAGAACGTAGGAATAACATTCTTGAAATAATCTTTGTCATAACCTTAGCAATTCTATCATCTACGTAGTTAATGTTGAAGTTTACTATTTGAGCTTTACTATTTGACTTAGCATCCCATAATAAACTATCTATATATTGATTTCTTGTAACAAATTTAGGATAAGTAAAATATTCTCTATTTTCACCTGTTGCTAGAGTATGAAGTCTAACACTCATAACATTTGAGGTATCAAATATTTTATCACTCTTCAAAATACCTTCACTGATTAATGCAAAATCCATTGCCATCTCTAAATCACTTAATGTGTAGAAATAGTTCAACTCTTCTGGTGGAATATCAATTGCTTCATCAACTGTATAAGTACTTACAAATTCAACAACTAATTCCATTTCTTGCATTTTACCAGTTCTATCAATAAATAAGCATTGTTTTAAAGTTCTTGTATAACCTGGCTGAACAATTTGACTTTCTAGATTCAAACTTTCTGTATTAAATTTAGTTAAAATACCAATTACTTGGTCTCTTATTTTCGTAGAATCTTTTCCACTAACTAAGATATCTAGCAATGCTCTAGCAATAATATCATTTTTCTTCACGGTAACATTTTCACTATTTCCCGTTAAGATGGATACTAGTTTTAATGTTTTCTCGATAATAGGAAGTTGGCTTGGAGTCGTTGCATCTAATAATAAAGCTAAATCATCTACATCTAATAACCATATCGGTATTCGTAACATTTCTGTAGTCTCATCATAAATATTAGTTGTATAAGATTTATAATGAATATTACTATTTTTTTCATTTAACTTTTCAAATGCATTTGTATATTCTCCATAAGCATCAAAGAAAAAGAAAGAGGAATTCGTTGGAGGTTTTGGTCCACCTACTAATAATTTTTGAAGAACAGAAGCTACTGTACAACTTTTTCCTGCTCCTGTATTTCCTAAGATACTAAAATGAGTATTAAAAAAATCATCTACATTGACATTAATCTTATAATTATCATATACATTACTTGTTCCAAAGTTTGTATAACCAAACTCTAAGTCACTTTTTCCAAAAAGAAGGGTTAATTCTTCTTCACTAATTAAACGAATTGTTGATCCAAATGATGGTTTGTTATTTCCTCCAGGAAGGAATTCCCCATCTTTAATTTCTCCAACAATGGTTGCAGTCATCTTTTCTTTATTTGTATTTGCAATCTCTCCTACTATTTTTTTACCAGTACCATCTTCAAAAATAATATGATAGTTAACCAAACTAGGTTGTTTCGTAATATCAATATCTAAGTTGATATAGACATTACTATCTATTATTTCTTCTACTTTTCCTAACATACAATCACCCTTATTCTACTAAATTATACCAAATATTTTTCCAAAAAAAAAGTGTTAATTAACACTTTCTAATAATATTCAAATATACCATGTATTTTTTTTATGTCTTCTTCTGTCAAATTTCGAATAATCCAGTTCCCTTTTCGATTTTCTAGGTGAATTGTTAAGTCATATTTAATTTTACTGGTTGTTTGTTTCATTTCTTGTAATTGTAGATCAATATAGTTTTCTTCATTATTTTCTATTACTTTTTGTTTTGCTCTTACTTTAGCTTCTTGATAATTTAATACTTCAATTTCTACCTCCACATCAGATTCTTTTTTATTAGTACTCATCTCTTCTTTTTTTATTTTGTATGATAGATTTTGATATTGCCTGATAAATAGACTCTTATATTCTTCTTTTTGTTTACGATTCATTTCACTAGTATTCTCTATCATAGTATCCAAATCTTTTAAGATAGTAGTATCTAAATTTTGATATTTCTGAAAAAAAGAAGATACTGCCTTCGTTGGGCTTTTATCAATCATACTACAACCCATTATCAATATTGATATCATTAATATTCCTAGTTTTTTCATTTTTCTCTCCTCTACTTTTAGGATGAGAAAAAAAAGAACAATTATACATCTTTAATGTAAATTGTTCCACTAGCATTATCTCTTCCATTCGTTGGAATCATATAATCTGAATATTTCTTTCTTTTTAGATATCTAGGAATATGATATTTTTGTTTTTTATAGACTGCTTCATTTATAATTTCTTGTAGGAGATACATCTTTGGTGTCTTCTTAATTATCTTCTTGATTTTTTTATCCATTAAACAGTCAGTTACTCCATCTGTAAATTGTAATAATATATCATAATCATTATCAATTATATAGATAGATGCTATACATAAATCTTTACTAATACCAATACAAGAATTAATTACATTACTATTAGAAAAAAATCTTAGATGTTCTTTTTTTACTTTTTTCGTTTCAAAATACTCCCAAATATCGGAATGATCTTCTGTTATTTGTATTAGTTTTCTTTTTTGATAGATATAAGTTCTAGAGTCCCCTATATTACATATTAATGTATTTTTTTTCGTTATTAAGGCAAGAGCTAGAGTAGTTCCTAATTTATCTTCACCATACTTCTTTATTAATTTAGAATTCATAGTTTTACAATATCTAGGGATTAGTTTTTCCATTTTAGATATATTATTTAGTTCCTTAACACCTTTTTTCTGAAACCATTTTTCTAAAGAAGAAGTAACAAAAGTCGAAGCGATTTCTCCATATTCTTTACCACCCATACCATCAGCACAGATTAGTAACTTTATATTTTTATTTTTTTTATGGCGTAGCACTAAAACACTATCTTCATTTTGTCTTCTTAATAAACCAATGTCTGTTTTACAATCTAATATTTCCATGGCTCTCTCCAATCAATTATCTATTATATCACTATTTATCAAAAAAAAAGAAGAGAAATCTCTTCTAATAATCACAATTTCCTGGTGTTCTTGGATATGGAATCGAATCTCTAATATTATCAATTCCTGTTAAGTACATGATTAATCTTTCAAATCCCATACCAAATCCTGAATGATAACAACCTCCAAATTTTCTTAAATTCATGTACCAATCTACTTCTTCTGTGTTTACTCCTAAATCTTTTGCTCTCTTTAGTAGAACATCATAGTCATCTTCTCTTTGACTACCACCAATTAATTCTCCAGAACCTGGTACTTCTAAATCAACAGCAGCAACTGTTTTATTATCATCATTTAATTTCATATACCAAGCTTTAATATCCTTTGGCCAATTTGTGATAAATACCGGACCATTAAAGTATTCCGTAATATATTTTTCATGTTCTTTGGCAATATCTTCTTCATAACTTGGTTCAAATTCCCATTTTACTTTAGCTTTCTTTAAAATATCAATAGCTTCTTTATGAGTAATTCTTGTAAAGTGAGAGGATAGAAGTTTTTCTAATTTTTCTCTTAAACCCTCTTCTACAAATTGATTACAGAAATCAATCTCATCTTTACAGTGATCTAAAACATATTTCACAATATATTTAATCATATCTTCTTCGATATCCATTACTCCTTCTAAATCACAAAATGCAATTTCTGGTTCAATCATCCAAAACTCATTAGCGTGAGTCTTCGTATTTGAATTCTCTGTACGGAAAGTAGGTCCAAAAGTATAGATTTTATTAAATGCAAGAGCAAATGTTTCTCCATGTAATTGACCTGAACCTGTAATATAAGATTTTTTTCCAAATAAATCTTTTGATAAGTCAACTTTTCCCTCTTCATTCTTTTCTAGATGATCAAAATCTAATGTTGTAATTTTAAACATCTGGTCACTACCTTCACAATCTGCTGTAGTAATTAATGGGGTATGAACATAGATATAACCATTCTTTTGAAAATATTCATGAATAGCAAAAGCTGCTACACTACGAATTCTAAATACTGCTTGAAACAAATTTGTTCTTGGTCTTAAATAAGCTTTTTCTCTTAAAAATTCTCTTGAATGCTTTTTTGGTTGCATAGGATAATCTTCTGGACAATCTCCTAGTAATAGAATTTTACTAGCATTGATTTCAAACGATTGTTTACCTGATGATTCCACAACCTTTCCTACTACTTCGATACTAGACCCATTATGCATTTTTTGAATTTCTTCAAAATCTTTTAATTTATTTTCATATACAATTTGAACATGTTTAAAACAAGTTCCATCCGAAAACTCGATAAAACCAAATTCTTTTTGCTTTCTATGATTTCTAATCCATCCTTTTAAAGTAATTTTTTTTCCTATTATTTTCTTTTCTTTTTCATATAATTCTTTTACTGTCATATCATATTCCTTCTTTCTAATCTTCTATATAGTAATACGTAGAAGTCATGGTAGCCACCAATTTCTTATCATTATTATATATCTTTGCTTGTAAAAAACAAGTTTTATTTCCTTTCTTTACATATTCTGCTTCTGCAATTAAGTATTCCCCTATACCAGGAGACAAGTAATTAATGGAAGCATTTATTGTTAAAGCTTTCTTTTTATCCATACTTGCCAAAATTCCCATAGCATGGTCACCTAAACCAAAGATAAAACCTCCATGAGCCATGTGATAAATATTCATAATTTCTTTTGTAATTGGAGCTTTTAATACTACTTTGTCGGAAGAGACTTCTTCTAACTGATAATGGTTTTGATGAAAAAAACCTTGATCTTTTTCTAGTATTTTATTAATTTCTTCTTTCATATTTTTTCCTATTCTATTACTTTATTTTGTAATTTCCAACTGATAATTCTTACAACTGCTCGATCAATTGTATCTTCTTCGATTTTTTTGTTTTTGTAAGATGATAGTAATTCTTCATACATATTCATAAAATCACTTGTAATTATCATATCATTACCAGCATTGATTGCTAGTGTTGCTGCTTCGTTATTTTCAACATATTCTTTTACCGCATCCATTGCTAAATCATCTGTCATAATAATTCCTGTAAAAGATAAAATATCTCTTAATTCATGAATTACATTTTTACTTAACGAAGCAGGATATTTTTCATCCATTGCTTTTACAATATTATGAGATACCAAAATACTTGGTACTTTCTTTTTGATTCCTTCTTGGAATGGTAAAAAATCATTTTCTATAAAGTTTTCATAACTTCTTGTATCAATTGCTATTCCTGTATGAGTATCCTGATTATTTCCATATCCTGGAAAATGCTTTAGACATGATGAAATACCATTTTGATTGGCAATTTCTACCATTTTACCAACAAATTCACTGGTTTCTTCCTTTCCTCTACCAAATGATCTTGTATACATAAAATCATCTTCATCCATAGAAATATCCGCAACAGGAGCTAAATTTAAATTGATTCCAAGACTCTTCAATAGTTGCATTTTTTCATTTTCCATTTGTTCCAAAAGAGGATATCCTCCTTCTTCATAATAACTTTTTGGAGATTTGAACTTCTCTTCTCGATAAGCTTTAAATCGACTTATTCTTGTTACATAGCCTCCCTCTTCATCTACCCCTAGAATTAAACCATATTTATTTAAAGATTGATCTTTTTCCAATTCTTTTTTCATAGATTCTTTTGTATGATTTTCAAAATCTTTTGCGAATAAAATATATCCTCCTGGATAATAATTCTTATACTTTTCTATCATATCTTTATCATAACGAACTAAGAAAAGCTGCCCTATTTTTTCTTCTATTGTCATCTTTGATACAATCTTTATTGCTTCCTTATAATAATCCTTAAATATTGAATTTTTCATTTCTTTTTCAATAGCCGTTTCTTCTTTCTTTTCATTATTTTTCTTTTCTTCTTTTTTTTCTTCGTTCTTTTCTAAGGTATTGTAGTAATAGAACCCCCCTACACCTATAAGAATAAGTATGATAACAAATAAAACAAATAATATCTTTCCACTCTTTTTTTTCTTAGCCATCTATATCACCTTCATTTACCTTTCGTTTAAACTCTGTTGGAGTTGGTGTTTCAAATAAAATTTCTTTTTTTAATTCTGGATAATATAGTTTTAAACGATTGGCATGTAAATATAAACGATTCTCTTTTGTCTTTTTATCTCCGTATTTATCATCTCCTACTATTGGATGATGCATATTAGCAAAAGCTACTCTGATTTGATTTTTTCTTCCTGTTTCTATTTTTATTTCTACTAAAGAATATTTTTTGTTGTCTTTGATTACTTGATAATTCGTAATAGCTTCTTTTCCTTCTTTATTATTGGTTTTATATACTAAATTAGTTTTCGTTTCTTTTAAATATTCAACTATTCTATCTGCTTTCTTTTCTAGGCGTCCCTCTAAAACCGCAACATATTCTCTTAATTTTACATATTCATTCCAATTCTCTTGTAATTGATTTTTTGTTTTCTCATCTTTTGCTAGAATTACAATTCCACTTGTTGCCTTATCTAATCGATGTACAATAAAAATTTTATTATTTTTATTTTTTCTCACTACATATTCTCTTACAATATGGTATAATGTTTTTTCTTTTTCTTTTGTAGTTGCAATAGTAAGTAAACCACTAGGTTTATTGACAACAATAATATGTTCATCTTCAAATAAGATATCAAAAGGAAGAGTTTTTTTATTCTTACTATTTGTATCAATAATAATCATCATTCCCGGTACTATTTTCTTATCAAATTTCGTAGTTTTATTATTATTTACATAAATAGAACCATGTTGTAAATACTGTTTAATCTTTTTCTTTGGCATATCTAAATGATTATATAAATAATTTAATAAGGTATCTTCTTTTTCCACTTTTAATTTCATATTTTGACTCTCCTTTCAATATAGTAATTATAAACCATTTCTTTTTATTTCACAATTTTTTATTAAAAAAATAAAAGAAGATTTGTTTATCAATCTTCCCTTTTTTCAATTATTAAAGTTTTTTTAAAACTTCTTGTATTGAATTTTCATTATTATTACCAATGATTCTTTCTGTTAACATCTTTAATCCTTTAGATGAATTATTCAGTATATAGTGATTTCTTATATTTTTTATCATATCATTATCATAATCATTTGCTCCAATAAATAGAATTTCATTCTTTTTTATTTTTTCTTCTTTTAGTAACTTTTGAGTCATTTGAAAAGAATCATATTTTGAATTGATAAATTCTAAAACTGATTTACCTTTCATTACTTCTATTTTATAGATAGGTTCATTTATATTATCTATATTATCTTCTACTTTTTCTGCTAGATAATAGTTTTTTTTATTTCTTTTATATTTTTTTATTATTTCATCTATTTCTTCTTTTTCTAATGGAGTTTTACTTATCTCTTTCCTTTCTTTCACATCATAGATATAAGCTCCCTTTAATGAAATAATGTAATCAAGAAAAGGAAAATCTTTATTATAATCCAATACTTCCCTATAATCTTTATTGGTAAAAACAGAAAAGAGAATTCCCTTTTTTCGAATTCTTTCTATTTCTAACATTGTTGGAACTAATATTGCTCCTTCATCATTAATTAATGTATTATGAAAACTACTTATTACCATCCTTATCATGTTTCTTTTTCCCCCTAAGTCTGTTATTAGTTAATGTTATCATCTCTGTTACAATTGCTATGGTTAAAAAATATCCTCCTATTACATCAGTAGGATAATGCACTCCGACATAAATTCTACTGAATCCTATTAATAATATTAAAAGAGATAATAAAGAGATTAATAGTATTTTTATTTTCTTATTCTTCATTCTTTTTATAATTAGATATATCAATGTTCCATACAAACAAAGTGACATCATAGCATGACCGCTTGGATAAGAAAATCCACTTTCCTTTACTATCCTCAAATGATCTGGTCTTGGTCTCATAATAATCCTTTTTAATAATTGATTAGTTGTTAAAGTGGTAAGAAGATTTACACTTAATATGATTTCTTCTTTCCTTTTTAAAGCAATTACTAACATAGTAAATATTATGATGACAGGTATAGGATTAGCAAATTCTGTTATGATTACAAAAAAGTTATCTAATACTTTTGATCGATAATTCATTATAAAATGATAAATAGATTCATCCAGTGAATTCACTTTATTTATTAGAACTAATATTGTAATTATTAAAAAGAAGAGAAATGATATGATAGATATAATATGTCTTTTCTTCATATTGTTCTCCTAACTATTTAATGATACTCTAACCTCATTTTTATATACTTCTACTCCAGGTTGGTTAAATGGTTCTATTCCCATTAAAAAGCCTGAAAAAGCAGCACTAAGCATAAAGAAAAGCATCAATTCAGCTAACGATTCTTCTTCTAGCTTATCGATTGTTATTTCTATACAAGGAACATTTCCTTTATAATGAGCAAGCATCACTGCATCTTCAACAATATTATTTATCTCATGAAGATTTCTTTTATTATAATCAATATAATGATTTGATTCTTCTATTTTTATAAATGTTTCAAAAACAATTTTATTTCCTTCTTGAATAAATTGTCCTAATGAATGCAAATCTCTAGTATGAATTGTTGATACAGGAAAAATTCCTTTTCCTTCTTTTCCTTCAGTTTCACCAAATAATTGTTTTAACCATTCTGCAAAGAAAGATAAGTTTTCTTCATACATACAGAAACTTTCAATATACCTATTACTCTTCCATAAAAGGTATCTTGTTATAGCATATTCATATGCTTTATCCATTACTTTTTTTCCTCTATAATAGCCATCTATTATTTTATTAATATCATAGTTGATAGATAAAGGTAGTAAATGTGCTGGGGTTATAAAAGAATATCTTCCTCCTATATCTTCTGGAATGATAAAAGATTTGTATCCTTCTTTATTAACTTCTTCTCGTAAAGAACCATTTTTTTCATCCGTTGTAACAAAAATATGTTTTTTTACTTCTTCTTCTGAATATCTTCTTTTTAAATCATCTTTTAATAGTTTGTAAGTAATGGTTGTTTCCATCGTTGTTCCACTCTTACTAATTACATTTATGGCATAATTCTTATCTTTTAAATACTCTAATAGTTCATCTAAATATTTACTAGATAATGTAGTTCCTGCATAGATAATTTCATATTTATTATCTAAAAAATACTTTCTCATAGCCTTATCAAAGGCATAGCTACCTAAAAAAGATCCTCCTATACCGATTATAACTAAGCAGTCAAAATTGTTTTTAATTAATTCTCCAGTTGCTTTCAAATCTTGTACTAATGAGTCATCTATTCTGTTTAACCAACCAGTCATTTGATAATTAGTTAGTTTTTCTATATATTCGTTCTTTTTCTCTAAAAGATTTCGATATTCTTCTTGATTTATAAATTTATTGGTATATGTACTAAAGTCAAATTTAATCATTCCTTTTCACTCCTATTCTTTTCTAAAATAATTGCTTCGTATAATAAATCTACTAGATGATTACTTGGTTCTAATAGATATTTTTCTTTTATGGTGTCAAATACATTTTCTTGATTTTCTAAGTGTAAGTATGGAAAAATGATTTCTTTTTGATTTTCTAAATCTTGTAAATAATCTAATGTATAAGTATCATTTAGTAAAAGTAATGGGAGATTCTCTGAAAACTTTTGAAATAAATCTAGTATAGATTCTTCTTTCTTAACATAAGTAAAAACTTCTTTATCATAAGAAATCATATTTTTAATATCTATATTATCGATATCTTCCTCTTTTACTCGATAATCAAACCGATCTAATAGTTTTATTCCTTCTAATTTTAAGGCACTGATTTGAGCAATAAATCCTGTTTCCTTTTTACTTGTTGTTGGGATTATTTCTACTATAATGTATTTATCTTTGTATAAATCCACACCATCACCACTTTCTACTTTCACTATATAATATTGTAGTTTTTTTGTCAATTGCAAAAAAAAAGAAGTTTCCTTCTTTTATTTACGCTTTAACACTGTCAATTGTTTGTGTTACTTGATCGTGAGCAGCTTCATTAACTTCAACAGTAGCATTAACTGTATTTGCTAGTTCTCTTCCAGCGTTTTGTAGTTTTAAAATGTCTGCTTGTAATTCTTTCAAAACTTGAGTTGCTCTTTCTGCTGCTGTTCCATTCCAAGCAGCTCCACCTTCTCCTATTTCTGCAGCATTCTTTTTAAATGTCTCAAGTGGTCCATCTAATTGGTCAGAATAGGATCCTAATTTTTTTGCTCCTTCTTTTAATATCGGATTCTTTATACCTATTTCCATATTATCCCTCCTTTACACTCTATAACTATTATATTTATTAATACTGCTTACGTTTTCTGCTTCTGCATCAGAATAAGTAGTTGAAGTTTTTGTTAATGCTGGTCCCAATGCTTTTAATTCATCTAAATTTTTTAGAACTCTAGGTTTAATTTCAGTAAATATATCTCTGAAAGCATTACTTGAATCTCCAGCCCAAGCATCGTGACTTGTGATTGTTTCAACTTCTTTTTCAATATTTTCGAATATTGTTCTTGTTTCGTCAGCAACTGTTGTCATATTATTACCAACTGAATTTAATGCACTTGTTTCAACACCTAAACTATCGTAATTACTCATTTCCATTCTCCTTTCGTTATTATCATTTTATTATAAAAATATGTGTTTTTCAAGTTTCTTTACAATATTAAACAATCTATTTTACGCTTTTTATTAGAAACTATACATATAACCTTTTGTTTGACTTGCTATTAAGTCAAGAGGCCATGTCTTTTTAGACCTTGCACGACTTCCTGGATCAGCAAGAATTGCTTTTCCATCAGAAGTAATTCCTTTTAGAACCATATAATGTCCCTGACTTTTTGCAAAGGTTCCATGAGCCATATGTACAACAATAACTTTTCCTTTTTTTAATTCATTTCTCATATTTTCAGCAGTTTGTTTTAATTGAGTACATTCCACTCCATATTCTTTAGACATATTTGGAATTAAAGATTCATTTGTTCCACTACCATTTACTCGATAGCCATGCTTTAATGCATAAGATGCTGTTACTGTTGGATCTATCTTTTTTCCTGTTCGATATTGAAGAACCATAGCGAGAGCCGTTGGACAACATCCAGCACTTTTAATTGTTCCCGCACCATATTTTACATTAGCATAATCTCCTTGATTATAATAATGAAATGTTCCATCAGCATCTACAAATCCATCCAAAGAAGTAGTAGCCTCCTCCGTATTACTTTGAACTACACCTAAAGAAAGATTTGCAGTCTTATCTCCATTTGTTTTTAATGTAGGCATTAATACTTTTCCAAATAAATCTACAAACTCTCCACTAAACTCTTTTGGAGCATCAATATTGGAACTTGAAAAACTTGCCAAGGAAGATTCTAAACTATTTAGACTTGATAAATATTCTGATAACCAACTGCTACAATTATTGAAAGCCTTTCCTAATCTCTCTGTTGAAGACGTAATACTTGATAATAATCGTGATAAATCTTTATGCCCACTCATTGAGCTTAATTCTGAATTTACATTACTTACTACTGTATTTATTTCACTTGCAAGAGCATCTAATTCACTGGCTTTGCTTTCTAAACTTGATATAACAATTTCCATATCCATATTGTATCACCCACATAGACCTTTCACAGCATTTATTGCTTCTTGCATTGATTTCTCACAATCCGCTATTACTTGCTGATGCTCTCTATTATTACTTGCTATTCTTGCATTTTCTGCTGGATCATCTGATGTTGCAAATTTAATTAAGCTTTTATGATTATTAGCTTGAGCTTTAGCAGAATTAAAATTATTGATAAAAGAACACACAGAAGATATTTTATTTAACTTTTCAATTGCTTCTTTATATACTTCACCATCAATCTTATCACAAGCAGTAAGAAGAGGAGTTTTAGCATTTGCTTTCCATATATCATCTGTTAACCCTTCTTTAAAAGATGATAATTGGCCCTGGGTTGATTTTAATTTATCTATTAGACTCTTTGCCGAACTGTTTAAAGAAACTGTTTTAATTCCATCAAAATAATTGTAATCTACACTTCCCATATTTCCTCCTAATTACTACTTATAGTTTTCGTTGTAAAAATACTTCCCTCATTTTTTACTTTTTTTACAGTTGATGACATATCTAAAGTTACTTCACTAGAATCTTTATTTGTTTTATAGTCAATTACATTAATATTTCCATCTGATGCTAGATTGCCATATACACTAGATGTTGTTGTCTCATTTAATATTTTATTTTCTGAAATAACGCATTTTACAACACTTCCATCATTAAATGTAACCTCTATTTTATCTCCAACTTCACCATATTTTGGTGATACACTTACTAAGTAGTGATTTTCTCCATCAACTATAATAGAAGCAATTCCATCTGTATAGTTAGAACCTTGATTTTTCCATTCTGTTAAAACGTCATTATCTTCAGTCATAGTACTTAGTGTAGAATCTGATTGATTTATGGTATCTAGAATTTCTATTTCCTCGTTCTCTTTCAAAGAAGTAATCTCTCCTGATATATAGTCGAAAATACCTGCCGTCGCAATAGCACTTGTGACTCCAGTTTTTGAATTAGAACCTCCACCTGAACTAGATCCTCCACCTGAACTAGATCCTCCACCTGAACTAGATCCTCCGCCAAGATTAGATGTTATATTTTCTTTGGCTACTTGAACTTTATTTGGATCTGTTACTCTAGATGATAAATCAATATCTGGAGCTTTTGAAACATCATAATTATCTATATAAGATTGTCCTCCTATTAATTCTACTAATCTGTTATAACTTTCTTTATCAATTGACTGATATCCATCGGAACAACTTGCTAGAAAAAGTGCAGCAGAAGCCATCTGTTTTTTAGCCTCTGGAAGATGTTTTTCTAAGTTTTTAATCTTTTCAACATAGTTTGCTGCAGCCATCCCATCCCAAGTAGGATCTGTAATATTAGCAATAGCACTCTCAATACCTGAAATTGTTGTTTCAAACTTACTAGCCAAACTGGTTAAATTTGAAACTGAATTTTCTACATCTTTATAATTAATCCTAATTTCTGACATATTACACCTCGATAGACTTTCCAGCAAATTCACTATCTAGTTTTTCATACTCTCCATATACCTTTGACAAAAATTCAATATAAGAATCAAAACTTTCATTGATAGATGTTAGTAAAACTTTATAATCATCTTTCATTTTTTCTGTATATTTTGTAGCATCTGCTCCTTGCCAAGCTTTATTAATATTTCCTAGTTCTGTATCTAGGCTACTGATATAACCTTTAATATTACTTTGCTCTGCTTTTAATTCAGATACCACATTTGAAATACCTGAAGCTGTAACTACTATTCTATCACTTGCCATATATCTTCTCCTACTTTCTTACATTGATTATAGCATACTTTTTATTTGTTGTATTAGATTATTATTTTTTTATTGTTATTGATATGTCATGTTTCTTTTTATCATTTGTCAAAGATATGATATTTGAAGTAACTTTTTTCTTATCAAGAGTAGCCGATTCTGTTTCTCCTTTTTTCACATTTATATTGTAAGTAGTATCATAATAACGATATACTACTTTAAAACTATCCCATGATATTGGTATTTTTGGATCAATTTTCAATTTATCTCCCTGTTTTTTTAATCCTAAAATATATTCAATTCCAACTCGATAGAACCAACCTGCAGAACCAGTATACCAAGTCCATCCTCCTCTTGCTGGGAAAGATTCTGATGAATAAATGTCTCCCGCTATGACATATGGTTCAACTTTATATTTTTCAACTTCAGAAGATGTTTTAGAACGATTGATTGGATTAATCATCTGATAATAACGATACGCTCTATCATAATAACCTGTTTTTATAAGAGCCATTAAGTACCAAGAAACAGAATGAGTATACTGTCCACCATTTTCTCTAATTCCTCTTGGATAATTCATTATGTATCCCGGATTATTAAGAGAATGCTTAAATGCTGGAGTTAATAATTTTATTATTTTTTGATTATCATCCACCAATTGTTCTTCCACTGAAATAATTACTTTTTCCACTCTATCTTTTGGAGCAACACCACTTAGAATAGAAAAACTTTGTGATAACAAATCTATTTTACATTCTGAATTTTCATGACTACCTAATTTATCACCATTATCAAAATAAGCTCTTAAATAGTATGATCCATCCCATGCCTTTTTATTTAAATTCTCTTTTAATTTTTTATTAAATTCTGAGTAAATTGTCATATCCATAGAAGAATCATATTTATGCATAATTTTAATGAAAGATTCAATGATTTGATATAGGAAGAATCCTAACCAAACACTTTCTCCTTTACCCTTATTACCAACTTTATTCATTCCGTCATTCCAATCACCTCCACCCATTAATGGAAGTTTATGCTGTCCAAGACTCTTCATCGATAATTTAAGAGATTTCAAACAATGATCTAAAAGTGTTTCTTCTTCTTCTGAATAATTAAAAACTATTCCCTTTTCTTGCTCATAATCACTTAATTTTTCTCCAATCACATAAGGTATCGCTTCTTTTAATATATCATAATCTCCTGTTGTCTCTATATAATTAATTGTTGCATATACTAACCATAAATAATCATCTTTATAACGACTTCTTAATCCAAAGTGATTCTTCTCGTGCCACCAATGTAAGACATCTCCTTCAATAAATTGATGAGCAGCATTTATTAATATTTGCTTTCTAGTATACTCATCTTGTACAAAAACAATATTCATAGCATCTTGTAATTGATCACGGTAACCAAAAGCGCCACTAACTTGATAAAATCCCGCCCTAGCAAGTATTCTTGAAGAAATTGTTTGATATAAATACCAGCCATTAATCATATAATCAAAACTTGGATCTTTTGTTTTAACTTGAACCGTTCCTAATAAATTTTGCCAATGAGTTTTTACAGTTTTTAATTCTTTTTTACAAGTATCTATTTCTGTATACTTTTTAATTAATTTTAGATTTTCTTCATCACTTAAACTACAACCTAATATAAATACAATTTCCTTTGTCTCTTTTTCTTTTAAAGTTGTATCAAAAGAAATATTTTTGACTAGTATTTTATTGCATTCTGCATAAGATATCTTTTCTGATGAAGACATAAATACATTTATATCACTATAATTGATACTATAAACATTCCTCATTTTCAAATAATTATCTTTCCCCATAAACTCTGTTAAAATATGTCGTGATGTTTTTTCCTCAAAATTACCAAAAGTTGGATTAATCCAGTATTCAATATTAATATTATTCTTTGATGTTTTTTTATTTGTTAGCTTCATTATATAGATTTTTATAGCATCTTCTTTTGCTACAAATTCTGTTATTTCATGTTTTAAATCTTCTGTTTCACTTTCTAAAATACTATATCCAAATCCATGAATACATTTTTCAGGATCAAATTCTTTTCCATTTAATTTAAAACCTTCACTCTTATCATTAGTAACTGTTTCGTTAGTCCAAGAACTAATTTTAAACTCTCCTGAATTATAAGCATAGGTAAAACCACAGCCATTATTGGTAATAATTGTTCCAAATTTATTATTGGCTATAATATTTGTCCAAGGAGTTGGTGTATTTTTATTATAGATAACATATTCTTTTCCATTATTTGTAAAACCACCATACTCATTATCAAAGGTTAATTTTTCATCAAGTTTGATTTTTATATTCTCTTCTTTTTGAATTTTTTGATAATCACTAATAGAATTATTTTTTTGTAATTCTAGCACAGCTTCTTTTAAATTAATATGATTTTCTATTACAAATCGAATTCTTGGAACAATATTTAATAAAGTTAATTCTTCTTCTGTAATATTATCTTTATTAATAACAGTAACACTACCAGGAGTGTGATAAAAACTATTTAAGGTATATATTCTATATAATTCATCTTCTACTTCTTTTTTAATAGCTTCTTTATATTGTCCAGTTTCATTATTAATGATAATTATATCAATGAAAATAGATTTGTTTTTAAAATATTCAAATGCTATCAAAATATCATGTAAGAAACTCATATCACTAATATCATTTATTTCTACTGAAATAATTGGTCTATCCCCACTAATTCCAAATTTCCAAAGACCTGTTTGACCTAAAGCATTTTTTCTTAATAATTCCATTCTTTCTTCATTTACAGATATTCTTGTTGTTTGATATAGATAATTTAACATGATATTGAAAATTCTCATGTTTTCACCAGTAATATTCATATTTTTCGTATCTATAATATTCATTAAAGTCGATATTTTAAAAGCTTTTTCTAATGAATCTCTATCGTTATATGTATTAATGATATCAAATAATTGTTCTTTACTTCTTCCAAATCCCACCAAGATATAGACTGATCTAGCACTATTTGCAGGTATAGTAATTTTATTTCTAATAGAAAGAATTGGATCAAGATTATCTCCAGAATAATTTGATAACTTACTATTTAAACTAATCGAAGTATTTAATGAATTGTTTCTACCAATAAAATTAACTCTTTCAGTTTCAAAAGAAAAATCTTCATTTGGATTTTGCATAATCATTCTTGTTACCATATAACTATTAACATTAGTATCTGATCTTGTTTTTCTTTTAGCAATTAAACTGTTTGTTCTTTCATCATATTCCGTTCGAATAAACATACTATTAAATACTTTATGACTAATATCATCCATATTCTCTGACAGAATTGGTTCTGTATAAGTTGTAAGTTCCAATTCTTTATCAAAATCATCTTCATTTTTAAAAGAAACTTTTCTTATTTCTGCATGATGATTTTTGCAAACAACTATTTCTGTCTTGGTTGAGATATTTCCATCTTTTCTCAAATATTTAATTTTGTCTGCTGCAAAAACCACTTCATATTTATCAGCCTTTACATTCATAGGTGCATAGGTATTACTCCAAATGTAATTTGTCTTTGTATCTTTAATAAATAAGAAAATTCCATAATCGTTTTCCGTTACCTTTCGATATCTATTTAACTGTAATGTACGATATCTTGAAAAACTATCTCCCCTATCATTCATAATAAGAGAATACTTTCTGTTTGATAACACTGACATTTCTGGAAGATACGAAATATAATCAAAAGCACGAATATCATTCTCTATTTTTTCCTTGTTGTAGTCATACTTCTTATATTTTGCCATTTTTAAATCAATACTTGTCTTAATCTGAACTTTTTCTTTTAGTAATAATTCAAACGTCCTGATATTAACATTTGAGTGAAATAAATTCTTAATAACATCTTGCTTTAGATAATTGGTAACTCCTAAAAGTATCATCCCTTCATGATGTGCAAAGTAAGAAGGTACAACACCTTTGTTGTCATAGTCATAGGACTCATAAAATCCATAAGTAGAATACATATCCAATTCTTTAAACTTTTTTATATTTTCATAAACTTCTTCTGGAAACATTTCCAATACCATTAATGAAGCATAAGGAGATAGAACAATTCGATTTTCTTTATCTTCCTTTGCTTTTAAATAAGGTGTTGCAAAAGCCCTGTATTTATAATTTAAAGAATTATCTAATTCATTATAAGCTGATTCTGATATTCCCCATGGTAATTTGTGATTTACTTTACGAATATAATCTTTTTGGCAAAATTCTGCAAAATGATAAGACTCATCTAATAAAGTATTTGGATAGTTCTTCATAAAAAGAAATGGCATATAGTATTCAAAAGAAGTCCCTGACCAAGAAATAAGCCCTTTTCTTCCTTTATAAGTTGTCAAAGATTTATCCAAAGAAAACCAATGCTTACTAGGAGCATCTCCAAGACAAATTGCAAGATAACTGGTAAGTCTTGACTCACTTGCAAATTTATTATAATTGTAAGTAGATAGTTTTCCTTCATTTTCATCATAGCCTATACTAAATACATTTTTCTTAGTATATAACTTTTTAAAGTTTGTATTTTTAATCAATTTATCACATAATTTTACTAATTTTTCCTCTTGATGTTCATTTAGAAATTCTCTTGTTACAATTAAACTAGCAACTAAATTTCCAGAATCTACTGTTGAAATAAAATTAGGTGGCATTATCTTTTTCGTTTTAATATTATACCAATTGTAAAGATGTCCATGCCACTTATCAAGAGAATCAATACTAATTAATACTTTATTTAATAAATCAATTGCTTCTTCTTTTTCTATAAACTCTAATTCATAGGCACTCACAATACTAGTTAATGAATAGCCAATAGCTGTTGGTGACGTCCTCATATCAACTTTTTCTTCACGATTTTCCTGATAATTATCGGGGATTAAATAATTATATTCTTCCTGTAAGTTCTCTTTGAAATAATTCCAAGTTCTCTCTGCCACTTCTTTGATTTCTACTATTTTTTTATCATTTAATTCTATTTCATGGTGATTAATGTCCTTGCTAACATAGTATAAGACAAATGGTGCAGATAAAAAAACTGCAGCAAGAAGGAAAGCATAATAATTATGATTTACAATACCTATTATTATGAAGATAATTGCAACTAAAATGTTAAACAAGAAATTTTTCAAATAATTCATTAAACTTCCACTCATAGTTTTTTCTGCTTCTTCAGCAGTTATCCAATTCAATAGATTCTTTTTACTTATTAGTAGCCGATATAAAGTTCTAAAGAAGGCATCCATATAAAGCTTAGAATAAAATGGAATAGTTCCCAAAACAATATATGATCTCAAGATGATACTCTTTCCACCATAATAAAGATTTTTGTAATATATACTTTTTACATTTTTTTTGTTTCTTTTAATTTTACTTCTTAAGAAAAATAGAATAGAAATTGCAATTTCTAATATTACTAATAAAAT
Source organism: uncultured Erysipelotrichaceae bacterium (assembly GCA_902797265.1). Classification (GTDB taxonomy): domain Bacteria; phylum Bacillota_I; class Bacilli_A; order RF39; family UBA660; genus UBA3789. The sequence goes on along the minus strand of CADBSF010000033.1, from coordinate 2,348 downwards.
CCAAATAAGAGAAGTTTTTTTATCTTTTAAAACTGCAAGAAAAAGAATTAATAAAAGCATTGGATTTAGGAACATTCTTATAATATTATCTAGTATTTTGTACTTTCCTAAAAGATCAATTGGATTAGAAATCTTTTTTCCATTTTTATTTGGTACTTTTTTTAAAAGCCATCCAATAATTTGCGTATCTCCTCTAGCCCATCTGTGATGTCTAGTAATATCTGTTAAAAATTTAGATGGAAAATCATCAATAACTTCTATATCTGAAATATAACCACATCTTAAATAGTTTCCTTCTAGTAAATCATGAGATAGTATTAGATTTTCTGGGAAGGTATCACCTACTATTTCATTGAAAGTCTCTAAATCATATATTCCTTTTCCTACAAAACTACCTTCGCCAAATGAATCTTGATAAACATTTGGTACAACTGCTGTATAAGTGTCAAAGCCTCCTATACCTGCAAAAATCTGACTATACAAACTTTTATTAGTTGCTTCAATATCAACACTAACTCTTGGTTGCATGATTCCATAGCCCTTCACTACTTTTGTTTTATTTTTGTTTAAAACAGGTCTATTAAGCGGATGAGCCATGGCCCCTACTAAATTTAAAGCTGAATTTAATACTAATTTAGTATCAGCATCTAAAGTAATTACATATTTAATATTTAAATGGTTATCATGAAGAGTATTACAATAATAATATTTTGCTTCATCCACATATTCCCCTAATAAAATTTTATTAAAGTGAATAAGTGCTCCTCTTTTTCTTTCATATCCAAGGTAACAATTCTCTCCTTGATTCCAAATTCTTTTTCGATACATAAAGTAAAATAAATCTTTTTTATATTTTTCATTTAACTTTTTAGCATATTTTTCTCCATATTCTGATAGTTCTTCATCATAATCCATATCTTTTTTGTCACTAGCTTTTACATCTCCAAGTAAAGTAAAATATAAATTATCACTCTTATTAATTAAATAAAAAGATTCTAAGATATCAAACATGTTTTTAATTTTTTCTTCTGTTGAAATAATAGTAGGTATTACTACCATAGTTTTTGACTCTTTTGGAATTCCTTTTGAATAATCTAGTTTTGGAATTACATTTGTTGGAATTACATTGATTAATATTTCATTTACAACTTGACTAACAAATTGACTCACTGGAATTAGTAATATGATAATTCCTATAATTCTTGATTTTATAAAAAAGGTAGAAAGAAAAAAATCGGTTGCTAAAGTAAGTAAAATTAATGAAACAATGTAAATAAGTACTTTAAAAGTATTCTTTTTTCTTTTCCATAATTCAAAACCAATATGAACATCCTCTTTAAATATTTTCTTTAAATAAGCATATTCATTCAAATGATGTTTTTTTGCTAATAATATTATCCTTTTTCGATATAATTCCTTTGACTCTAAAGTCATTCTACTATATATTTGATCAGTTAATAACAGTTTTTCCGTTTTAGATACTTTTTCATACAATTCTTCTAATGAGTATTCAAAAAAATCTTTAAAGTCACTAAAAATATTAGATATTATTATGTTATTGTCAATTCTTTTTTGATATTCTTCATTAATCAAATCCTTTATACTAATATCATGTTCTTTTAAAAATTCATTTAATTTTTTAAAAATTTCATTGTTATTATTGAGTCTATGTATTTGATTATTTACTTCAAAAATATAATGCTTGTTATTTTCAAGATTAAAATTTCCAGGTAATAATTTATCGATTGTTATCACATCATTATTCTTAATAATATTAGAAATTTCTTCCTTATCAATCAGTTTATTATATTCTTCTTGACATAATAGATTTAATCTTTCTACATAAATCATGATTAATGTTGGAAATATTGTAGATAGTTCTTGATAAGTAAAAGTTTTATTAGTTTCTTTTTGATATTTTTTCAATTCTTCCACTAAATACTTAAAATTAATATTGTAATTTCTTTTTGCAACAATATTTTTCAAAAAAAGATAATTATTATTGAGTATTTTTTGATTCTTTTTTATGACTTTTAATGAGCTTATAATTGTGTTCTTATGCTCAATCAATAAATAATAGTTATCTACTAACCATTCATTTGTTATTTCTATGTATTCATGATTTTTTGTCTTTGAAACTAAAAAATTATAATACTCTGATATCTTGTTCATATCATTAAAATATTTTTTTATTATATTACTCATCAGCATACACTCCTTACTAAAAGTATATCATAATTCATTTAGAAAAATAAACAAATAAGCAATCGAATAGAGTAAATTTTCAATAAAAGTTTTCGACATTTATTGATATGATACCCTTTCACACCACCGTACGTACCGTTCGG
>CADBSF010000032.1 GCA_902797265.1 uncultured Erysipelotrichaceae bacterium | reverse complement strand
TTATTAATATATCAAGTAATAATGCAATAGATAATAATACACCATTATCTATGGATTATGATGCCTCAAAAGCGGGTATTAATATTCTAACTAAAGATTTTGCTATGGCTGATAATCATAAATTTGTATCTATTTGTCCGGGTTGGATAAATACGGAAGAAGTTAAAAAAATGAACCCTCAATATTTAGTTGATGAAATGACACGTGTAGGTCAAGATAAAATAATAGAGCCAGATGAATTAGCTAAAAGAATATTAGATGATTATACTGCTTATCCAACTGGTGGAACTATTGAAATAAAGGAGCTTTAATATGACATATGAAGAAATAGTTAAATTAGTTAATGATACTGAACTAGAATTAACTAATGAATTTAAAGAAATAAATGATACTTGTACATTTTATTCTAATAAAGTATTAAAAGCTTTTCAAAACAATCATTTATCTGAAGCTTGTTTTGCTGAAACAACCGGTTATGGTTATAACGATATAGGTCGTGAGAAAATCGAAAAGATATTCGCTGAAATATTTAATGCTGAAGATGCTATAGTACGTAATCAATTTGTAAGTGGTTCACATGCTTTAGCAAAAACTTTATTTGCTTTACTTAGACCTAATGATTTATTATTATCTATTTCTGGTTTACCATATGATACTTTACATGAAGTAATAGGTATTGTTGATAATCCATCATCTTTAAAATCTTTTGGTATTAAATATGATCAAATAGATTTAGTAAACAACGATTTTGCTTATGAAATAATTAAAGAATATCTAGAAAACAATACTGTTAAAGTAATTGAAATACAAAGAAGTAAAGGTTATTCAACAAGAGAAAGCCTAACAATGGATAAAATAACTAAAGTTATTAAATTTATAAAAGATATAAATCCCGAAATAATTATTATGATAGATAATTGTTATTGTGAGATGGTTGAAAAAGTTAACCCAATTGATGCTGGTGCTGATGTTGTCGTAGGTTCTCTAATCAAAAACTTAGGTGGAGGAATATCACCAAACGGAGCATATGTAGTAGGTAAAACTAAATATATTGATCTAATTGGTGAATCATTAACTTTACCAGGTGAAGGACGTGAAGTAGGACCAACTCTAGGAATAAGCAAAAAAATCTTAACTGGTTTATTCTTAGCTCCTTCAGTCGTAGCATCTTCACTTAAGACAGCAGTATTAACTGCTAAAGTAATGGAAAAACTTGGATATCAATCTTTTCCTAAATATAATGAAAAAAGAGCAGATATTGTTGAAAACATTATATTTAATAACGAAAATGATTTAATTAAATATGTTCAAGGAATTCAAGCTGGTTCGCCAATTGATAGTGATGCCATTCCACTTCCTTGGGATATGCCAGGATATAAAGATCAAGTAATAATGGCTGCGGGTTGTTTTACTCAAGGTTCATCCATTGAATTATCTTGTGATGGTCCAATAAGACCTCCATATGTAGCTTACCAACAAGGTGGTTTAACATATGAATATGGAAAACTTGGTTTAATAAGTGCTATTAATTATTTAAAGAATAAGTAGGTGATATTATGAAAGATTTTAAACCAATAGACTATACAATTATTATATTAGTAATGATATTTGTTATATTTTTATGTGGAGCTTTCTTTCACTTAGGAATACGTTATGGTCGAAATAATTCTCTCGAAGAAAAAGAAAGTAAAAGAGAAAAAACAACTATAACTAAAAAGAATAAAATTACTACAGCTAGAACTACTAATGGAGTATATAGTAATTTTGTTAAAAATGAAGTACTTATTACTTTCCGTGATAAAGTAGATGAAGAAACTCGTAAAGAAATAATTAATTCATTACCAAATCTAAATAATTATACTGAATCATATGATTTATATGTCGCAGAATTAAAAAAAGACTTTAGAACACTAAGTGATTTAAAAGATTATTGTAAAAAACTAACAAACAATTATACAGAAATACAATACTGTGAACCAAATTATATAATTACAATTCCAGATTGTAATAAAGGTCCATGTTAAGATTGACTTTTATTTAATAAAAACTTATAATTACATTTGTAAAGCGAAAAACTAGGTCAATAGTAATATAGTTTTATAGAGAGTTCGTGTTTGGTGGAAACGAATAAATGAAATTACTTAATCTCCCTAGGAGTGTTGTTAATAACAACCGGGTAATTACCGTTATCAATTAATTGAGTTAATAAAGGGATGGTACCGTGCATATGCACTCCTTGTGTACCATCCTTTTTTTATTTAAAGGGTGATGTATATGAAAGTCTCCTCGAAAGAGTTAAAAAATTAATAAGAAAGGGAAGGAAATAAAAATGATAGATATTAAATTAATAAGAGAAAACAAAGATTTAGTAAAAGAAAATATTAAAAAGAAATTTCAAGATAAGAAATTACCTTTAGTAGATGAAATATATGATTTAGATATTGAATATAGAGATACTAAAGTTAAAATGGATGAAGCACGTGCAGAAAAGAATAGATTATCTGGCGAAATTGGTGCTTTAATGAAAGATAAAAAAATAGATGAAGCTAATGAAGTAAAAGCTAAAGTATCTTCAATGGGTGAAGAAATAGATAACTTAACTAAACGTGAAGAAGAATTAGCAGCTATCATCAAAGAAAAAATGATGATGATTCCAAATATCATAGCTGATGATGTACCTATTGGTGAAGATGATACTCATAATGTGGAAGCTAAACGTTTTGGTGAACCAGTAGTTCCTGAATATGAAATTCCATATCATGCAGATATTCTAAATGCTTTAGGTGGTCTAGATAAAGATGCATCAGGAAGAACCAGTGGTGAAGGCTTCTATTACTTAATGGGTGATATCGCAAGACTTCATGAAGCTATGATTGCTTATGCAAGAGACTTTATGATTAATAAAGGATTTACTTATTGCATTCCACCATTCATGATTCGCTCTGATGTTGTAACAGGTGTTATGTCATTCGAAGAAATGGATGCTATGATGTACAAAATTGAAGGTGAAGATTTATATTTAATTGGAACTTCTGAACATAGTATGATTGGTAAATTTAAAGATCAAATTATTAAGAAAGAAGATTTACCTATTAATATGACAAGTTACTCTCCATGCTTTAGAAAAGAAATTGGTTCTCATGGACTAGAAGAAAGAGGATTATATCGTGTTCATCAATTCGAAAAACAAGAAATGATTGTTATTTGTGAACCAGAAGAATCTATGGATTGGTACAATAAGATGTGGAAATATACAGTAGAAATCTTTAGAAATATGGATATTCCAGTTAGACAATTAGAATGCTGTAGTGGAGACTTAGCTGATTTAAAAGTAAAATCTTGTGATATCGAAGCTTGGAGTCCTCGTCAAAAGAAATATTTTGAAGTAGCAAGTTGTAGTAATTTAGGAGATGCTCAAGCTAGAAGATTAGGTATTCGTGAAAAAGGAGAAAAAGGAACTTATTACTTACATACCTTAAATAATACGGTAGTAGCTACTCCACGTGGTTTAATTGCTTTAGTAGAAAATAATTATCAAGAAGATGGTTCTATTAAAATACCAAAAGTGTTGCAACCATATATGGGTGGATTAGAAGTTATCAAACCATGTAAATAAGAAAAGAAAAAATATCTTTTCTTTTTTTTCTATGATATAATTTTTTTAGAATAGAGGTTGTTGTTATGTTTTGTAATCAATGCGGACATTCAGTAAATCCTAATAGTAAGTATTGTGGAAATTGTGGTAATCTTCTTTCCTCTACAAATCAGAATTCTAATTCTAAAATGGCTTTATTCGGAGCTTTTATTGGATTAGGATGTTTTTTGCTTGTATTTTTTGCTAGTACTCTTATGAAGAATGCTAGTAAGAAATATTATTTTAATAGTGAAAAGAAAACAACTAATCAAGAGATTATTAAAACGACTCACTCTAATTCTATAAAAAAGGGTAAGTATTCTACAGTAATAATTTATGATAATACTTATTCTGGAGTGAATATTAAGAGTAATAAGGATGCTTATTCTTTAATTGAGCAAGATTCTGTTGAACAAAAAGATCATTGTCCTTCTGCTATCTTAGAAGTAGAAAATCAAATTATTAATCGATATGGAATTACGGCAGTTAATCTTTGTGAAATGAATGTTGATTTTGCGAAAGAACTTGGCAATGTTTTTCAAAAAATATATGAAGAATTTCCTACTATAAAAGGTTATATTACTAATTTAACTTTAGTAAATACTTCTATGGAAACAAATTATATTGCGGCTTTTATGCCAGTATTTAGTTTTGCTACTTCTAATACTTCTTCTACTTATCCATGGATTATTAAGACTCAAGTATTATTAAATACCTCTTATTTTTTAAATGAGCAACGATTAGAGGAAAGTGTAAAAGCTGGTTCTGTTTCTGGTCATTTTCCAGATAATGCAACAATCTATTCTCCTGTTGCTCATGAATTAGGTCATTATTTATCTTTTCTTGCAATGATGAAACATTATCAATTAAAGTCAATATTACTCATTAATCAAAAAAATATTAGTACTTTTTATGATGTATTTGATGATTTTGAAAAGGGAGAATTTTCTTATTCCTTAATAAAAGAAGCTTATGATTCTTACAAAAAAGATACTAAGAGTTCTCTATCTTTAGATGAATGGAGAGGAACCATCTCTCATTATGCTTTAGCTAAAAATAATAGTGGAGATTATATTTATGATGAAACCATTGCAGAGGCTTTTCATGATTTCTATTTAAATGGTGATTCTGCTAGTACTGCTAGTAAATATATTGTTCGTGTATTAAAAAATAAGTTAGAAGGTGATTTAAAATGAAGAAAAAATTAATCATCCTTGCTATCTTATTTCTAATTCCAGTAGTTTCAGCCGCAACAAGTTCTTTTCATATTGATTATTCTAAATTATCTTTTGTAACGAATAGTAAAAAAGAACAATTATTATCTCAATTTCAAAAGAAATATCAACTTACGTATTCTATTTCTTCTAAAGATTCTGAATTAGAAGAAACGATTAAAGAATTAACAAAAAAGACTACTTATTTATTATTTGGAGAGTTTAATCAAAAAGAAGAATCTAGTGAAGATTATTATAAAAGAAAAAAAGATTGGTATCAATTACGATATGATCCTGAAATACCAAAAGATGCTAATTCTAATAAATTAGATATGGAAAGTCAAGAATATCAAGATGATTTAGTATCAGGACTTGCGATTGCTCAGGTATTTAATCAAGTAACGGAACTTGGAATTATATATCATTCTTATGGAGATATTCATGTTAGTATTGGACAAGATATGATTCTTAGTACGATTGTTTTACCACAAGTTATAGTAAAAGTTCAAAGTAGTGATAATCCGATGGAATATCAATATGAAGAAACAGATTATTTGATGCATTATTTTTATAAGAAAAAAGATACCGAATGGAAATTATACTATGTATTTGGAGAAAATGTTTCTGATACGAATTCTTATTTTTATGAAATAGAAGAACAAGAATCTACTATGATGTCAATTATTCCTTCTTATTCTTCTGAATTATCTACTATTTATCATTTTAATCAGATTGAATCTATAAGTTCGAATGATTTAAATCAAATATATGAAAAAAATCAAAATAATCTTGTTTATTTAACAAGTTACTATAATAATCAAATTATTTCTTCTGGAAATGGGTTATTTATTGCGGATGGATTGATTGTTACGACATGGAGTTTTCTTGAAAAATCATTAAGGGACGCTCAAACTATTACTGTTGAAGGAAATCATACTACCTATGAAATAGAAGGAATTGTTACTGGAAATCCTGATTCAGATTTAGTTGTTATCAAATTAAAAGAACAGAATCATTCCTATGTAATTCTTGCCGATAATAGTACTATTCAAAAAGAAAATCCAGCTATTATGATTAGTAGTAAATTGGGAGTTAATTCTTCTATTCAAACAGGAATTGTTCTTTCAAATGAAGATTACTTGCAAACTTCTATTCCTTTCTCTAATATCGATGAAGGAAGTCCCATTTTTAATCAACAAGGACAAGTTATAGGAATTGCAACTTCTAAATCAACTAATTCTAGTATTTCTTATGCTATTAATTCTTCTGGATTAAATGAAATACAAAATAAGTTTTTAGGTATTTCTTTTGATCAAATTAAAACCATATCTTTTCAAGAATTAAAGGAAAAATACTATTATATAAAGTATAATGATGAAATGGTTAAAAATAATATTCCTACTAGTAAATGGAAAGAGTTTTCAAAGATAGGAAAAGTAGAGAAAACTATCTCTATGCCATTAATCAAAGCTAGTTATAAAGATAATATTGTTAGTTTACGATATCAAAATCCTATTTCTCAAATTGTTGATGGTATGCTTTTAGTGGAAGACTTTAAAACTCAATTAATAAAAGATGGATATCAAGAAATTATGAAGGATGATAAAAAATCAATTTATCAAAATAAAAAATATCAAGTTATTCTTATGGAAGAGTTTGATTATTTAATTGTATTGATGGTGAAATTATGAAAAGATATAAGATAATGATTTTGACTGCTACTTGTGTATTTGTAATTTGTATTGGTTGTTTTATTGGAGTTAATTATTTTTCTAAAAAAACATTAATTCATAAGATGAATAATTATACTTTTGCTTTTACTTATGATAGTAGTTGGAAGATAACAGAGAAGAAGAATGATTCTATTGTATTAAAACATAGTAGTGGAGGAATTATTACTATACAGAAAACTGCTTTAGATGAAAAAGTTAAATATTCTTCTATTGATGAACTGATCGATGAAGTGTTATTTCATATTCAAAATGAGAATCCTGATTATCGATTAATTAATAAAGAGAAAGCAAAGATTACCAAATATCAATTTGATGGTTATCAACTTCTTTATGAAAAAGATAATGTGCAAGTTATGATGTATTTTTATAAGAAGGGTGATCAATTACTATCTATTCAATATGAAGCAAGTAGTGATGTATTTGATATTTTACTAGATAGTGTTCAATCTATTGTATATGATTTTGATAGTAAAGATGAGAAATTTGATTATCAGACAAATATTAAGATTGATACAAAAAAGATTACTTTTTCTAATAATTCTCAATTAGATTCTTTATTAGGAGAAACAAAAGAATATGAAATTATGCATAATCATTATTATGTAAAATATGCTATTCCTTCGATATTTCAACTATATAGTTTTGATACTACAGTTGGTTCTTTTGGAGTTAATTTTGATAATGGATGGATTCAGATAACTACTAGTGTTATGAATAAGAATTTATATGAATATTTAGATAAAGAAGATAATAATGGGTTATATCATAATTATTCTTCTTATCGAAATCAAAAGGAATATTCTGACTTTCAAGAAAGTATTCAAAAAATAGATAGTAATTATGTTAGTTATCTTTATAAGAATAGTTATACTAGTATTAAGAAAATAGAAAATGTAGATTTTATTTATTCTTTAGATAATAATCATATTTTCATTGTTCATGTTAATTCTAGTGGAGTTAGTATTACTGAGAAGTTTGTTCGATTGATTCAAGTGATAAAATCTAAGAATTATGCTAGTTATATAACAGGTGAAAAAGAAGGAAATTATTTATTAAGTACTTTGAAAAGATATCCTATTTTTGAGAGAAAAACTATTGAATCTATTCAGATAAAAGTACCAGATATTTATCAAGAAATAGATAAAAATTTAAATTTATATGAAACTAGATGTTATGGATATCAATATAATGATGAAATACAAGATTATGATTATTTGGTCAGATATTCTCTTAGTAGTTTATCTATTGATAAAATTGTTGATATGATTAATTCTTCTAGTGTTAATACTACGATAGGAGATTATCAATATTTGACATATTCTAATGAAATGAATGTCAATGATAAACAATTCATTGTTTATGATGCTTTTTATCCTAAATATAGTGGTATTATGTATATGATGAATAGGAAAAAATATCTTGTAAAGAAAAAAGTATTAATTTATTCAATGCCTAGTAAAGGAAATTTGTATATTGAAATTGATGGAAATGGGAAAGATATTACAGATGAAATGATTCATGAACTTGTTAATTTTATGGTTTCTAATACTAATATTGAATAGGAAGAGGGAAGTAATATGAATTGTAAAAATTGTGGTAATTTGTTAAATGAAAACGATAAGTTTTGTCAAGCTTGTGGTACAACTACTAGTATTCCTCAAATAATTGAGAGTACTCCGATAGAAATGAATAAGGAAAAAGATTCGAGCAAAAATAATAAAATATTTCTTGCTCTATTTGGATTATCTATCTTTCTAATTGCTTTTGGTTGTTCTTATTTATTCTTATCTAATCTTATGACTAAAAATAATTCTAGTTCAGAAAAGAATTCTTCTTCTGAAACAGTTGTTACTAATCAGACTAGTTATTCTAGAGTTTCTTATCATGATTTTCTTTTTTCTATACCAGAAGATTATATTTATGGAGAAAGAAATGGAGTATTACATATTTATGATGAAGATGGGGCATGGGTTGCTTTAGTTTCTATTGAAGAGGGGACTTATAATCAATTAGTAGATAATAAAAATGCTATTCGCACTGCTTTAGAGAATGAAGGTTATACTTTAGGTATGCCAATTGAAAAAAGTGTAGGAGGATTAGATTATCTTTTATTTGAAGCAACATATGCTGGACAGAATAATCTTATTTCCTTAACTAGTTTAAGTTCAACTAAATATGCAATAGTAGAAATCATGAATCAAGATAATGAGTATGATTATCAAAAATTAGAAGAACTATCTCCTATTTTATCTTCTGCTAAGACTGAATCTGTAACTAGAAATATTGATTCTTCTTATCAGCATCTTCCAATTGATTTTAGTAAATTTGCTCAATAAAAGATCTAGGGAAACCTAGATTTTTTCTTTACTGTTTTTTTATAGAATGCTATAATTATTTTAGAATAGGAGCATGATTTATGAAAAAAAAATATCTATTTATAATATTATTCTTTTCTTTTCTTGGAGCTTTCTTTTTTCTTTATAAAAAAGATACTGAAATAGGAAAAATATTACAAACGAGTGAATATTCTTATTTACCAAAAGAAGCTAAAAATTATATTGAAAAAGTATATCAAAATACAGGAAATGTTATTCTTACGGAAAAAAACAAACAGGAGAATACTCCTTATTTAAATCCTCAATATGTTGAGTATTTAACGTTATCTCAAGAAGAATCTTCTCAGATTGGAGAAATTCCTTTTCCTTATACAATCGATTATATTTCATCATCTGTAGAAGATAGTGGGGATATACCATCTTCCTATGATGTTAGAAATGTGAATGGAAAGAATTTTACCACTCCTTTAAAGGATCAAAAAACAACTAATATTTGTTGGGCTTATACTGCTACAGAAGTTGCGGAAAGTTATTTACTTTCTCATAATAATGAAAGTTATTCTTCCAGTTCCCTTGTTTTTTCTCCTATGCAATTAGATTATGCTACTAGTAAGAATGGAATTAAAGATTTTGTTAATGATCATGGTACTCGATTATTAAATGCTGGAGGTAATTTTTATGCTGCTTCTTATTTGATGGCTAATGGGGTTGCTTTTGTTAATGAAAAAGTATTACCATCTGTTTATACAAGAAATCCTTTAGAGTTATATCAAGTATTGAATTATAATCGTGCATTATATGATGTTGAAAGTACTGTTATGATGCCTGATTTAGAAAATCAATATCCAACTAGTGATTATTTAAATGAAATAAAAAAATATATTATGGAAAATGGTGGAGGCTATGTTGGCTCTCTATCTCCTCATGATTCTTGTTCTTCCCTTAATAATGGATCTTATCTTATTCGAATAGATGATAGTTGTACTAAGAATAGTGGACATGCTATGCAGCTTATTGGTTGGGATGATAATTATCAATATTCCTACTGTAAAGATAGAACCAATAATATACATAATAGTAATGTAACCTCTTGTTCTAGTGGAAATTTAGTCACAGGAGTGGGAGCTTTTCTTTTAAGAAATTCCTGGGGAAATGATGCTTCTTACTTGTATTTAGCTTATGATTCTTTGTATACTACTTATAATTTCATTACAGGATTAGTTTCTAATGAGAATAAAAATTGGGATAATAATTATCATGATAATATGGATATTGAATTAATTACGTTTGGTTCTCCTATCTATCAAACTTTTGAAAAGAAAATTGATACTGTAGAAAAAGTCCAAAAAGTTAAATTTATTAATTATTCTCAAAATTCTACTTATTATGTGATAATTATGTCTAATAATGAGCATTATGGTGATTTCGGTCCTTATACTGTTAAAGAACCAGGTATTTATACAGTTGATCTTAGTGATATGAATATTCTTCTTACTGATTCTAGTTTTTCTGTATATGTTTATCCTACAACTGATTCTGATTTAATTGTAGATAGTATCTCAGTCTTTACTAAGAATGTTGATTCTAATGTTTTAATTGAACCAAAAGAAAAGAATTTTTCATTAGATTCTGTTGTAAATGGAAAAGCTTATCGATTCTTCTATGATACTAAAAATATTCCATCTGGAGAAAATATTTCTTTTGAATTAATCAATCGTAAAGGAGAAACTGTTAATGAATATTTTAGTTATTCTGCTAATATTGTTGCGAGAAATGAAGTAAATGCAAGTATTATGTTTTATTCTACCATTCCAAATGGTAATTATACTTTACGAGCAACTTATCAGGGAGTTTCTTCCGATGTTTCTATTAGAATAGGAAATACTACAGCTTATGTTACTACTTATTATGCAAATAATGGAACCAATGACGTTATTAATCAAAATGTTGATGAAGGTGATAATCTAAGTATTATTCAAAATCCTTTTCAAAAAGAAGGTTATCATTTTGTAGAATGGAATACTAAGAGTGATGGTAGTGGAACTTCTTATCAAGAATTAGATGTTATCAATAATGTTCATGATGAAATTAATTTATATGCTATATGGAGCCCTAATACCTATCAAGTAATTTTTCATAAGAATGACAGTACGAATACTACTACTTATCAAGACTTTACTTATGATGAAAAAAAGTCATTGAATGAGAATCATTTTAAAAGAAAAGATTATCATTTTGTAGAATGGAATACTAAGAGTGATGGTAGTGGAACTTCTTATAATGACTTGGAAGAAGTATTAAACTTAATTAGTACTCATCAAGGAATTGTTGATTTATTTGCTATATGGGAATCTGATATTGTTTCTGTTACTAGTGTTAGTTTAAATAAAACGAGTGTTGTTTTAGAGATAGGGGAGACGTATACTTTACTTCCTACTATTCTTCCTAATAATGCAACGGATAAAACAATTACTTGGTCAAGTTCTAATCCAAGTATTGTTCAAGTAGAAAATGGAATTATTACTGCTCTTAGTGTTGGAAAGTCTACTATTAAAGCAACTTCTTCTAATGGTAAAGTAGGAAGTTGTGTTGTAAAGGTTACTGAGAAAGAAATTCAACCAGTAGATATTTCTTATACTACTCATGTAGAGAATATTGGATGGCAAGATTATGTTTCTAATGGAGTTATGGCAGGTACTTCTGGAAAATCACTAAGACTAGAAGGAATTAAAGTTAAATTGGAGAACAATTCTTATGGTGGAGATATCTTATATCGAACTCATATCGAAAATATTGGTTGGGAAGATAGCTTTAAGGAAAATGATGCCATGAGTGGAACTTCTGGTAAGGCTCTTCGTTTAGAGGCAATTGAGATAAAACTTGAAGGTGAAGTAGCAAACTATTATGATGTCTATTACCGTGTACATGCTCAAAATGTAGGATGGATGAATTGGGCTAAGAATGGAGAAAGAGCAGGAACAGCAGGATATGCTTATCGTTTGGAAGGCATTGAAATAGTTCTTGTTAAAAAAGGAGAAAATCCACCTAGTAGAACGGATATCAATTATCAGAAATCCTTCTTGAAGAAAGATATCTTATATACTACTCATGTTCAAAATATTGGATGGCAAGATTATACATATGATGGAAATATGGCAGGTACTTCTGGACAATCATTAAGACTAGAAGGA
>CADBSF010000031.1 GCA_902797265.1 uncultured Erysipelotrichaceae bacterium | reverse complement strand
TATTCATAATGTTTTTATTCCAAAAGAAATAAACATATGCTACAATAAAGACATAAGAAAGAAACTAGAACTATTTCAATGTACTTCCTATGAAGAAATGAAAGAAGTTGTAGGGGATAATAAGGAGCTTATGATTATTATGGATGAAATAGAAAGATTAAATAAAGAAAAGTATTTTGGAGGATTATATAATGCTGAAGAAGAACATCGAAAGATGGAAGAGACAGCAAGATTATATGGAATAGAACAAGGAAAGGTAATTGGAATCGAAGAAGGAAAGACAATTGGAATTGAAGAAGGAAAAAAAGAACAATCAAAAGAAATTGCAAAAAAGTTACTAAAAGATAATATGACTCTTGAAAAGATATCTGAAATTACCAGTTTATCTATGGAAGAATTAAAAGAATTATGATAGGAGGATTGAATTCAATTCTCTTTTTTGTTATTTCATATTAGTTTTTTTCTCAAGATTTTTCTTTTGGTATAAAATATTTTTATAGGAGAAGAGAGTATGTTAAAAATAAAATATTTTCAAGCTTTTTTCTTGAAAAAAAAATCATTTATAATATAATAAAAAGCAGTGTTTAAAAACTTGGGAGGTGTTTTTCGTGGAAGATAAATTATTTGTATTAGTAATTAATGATATGGTAATATTTCCCAATAATGAAGTAAGAATTGAATATGATAATCATACCGATGAACAGATGGTTGATATTGTTAATCGAGTAGATGATAATCTAATGATTATTGTTAATCCTATAGAAAATGGTATTATTAATGTTACTAGTTTTCCTAAATATGGAGTGTTAGGAAGATTAAAATTAAAAATGAATGTCCCTAATGGTAAAACTAGAATTGTTATAGAAGGGATAGAAAGAGTAGAATTATCTTCTTTTGAAGAAGAAGGACCTTATTTTAGAGCTAGTTATAGAGAAGTAGCTATTTACGAAGATGAAGATAGTAGTAATTACTTTAATATCATTATGAAAAGTCTAGATAAATATATTGCTAAAGTTCCGTATATGGGAAATGCTATAATGGGACAAGTAAACAATGTATCTACTTTGAATGATTTATGTGATTTAGTTGTTAGTTATTTACCAATCAGCTTTGATGAAAAAAAGAAATATGTCACAACCATTGATCCTATTACTAGAGCCAAATATTTAATAGGAGATATGAGTAGAGATTTAAAGTTTGTAGAGTTAGAACAAAAAATAGAAGCTGAAGTAGAAAAAGAATTGAATGATACTCAGAAAGAATATTTCCTAAGAGAAAAAATACGATTAATGCAAAAAGAATTAGGGGAAGGAAATAGTAAAGATAATGAAGTAGAAAAACTAAATAAGAAGATTAGTCGTTTGAAATGCAACAGTAAAGTGAAAGAGAAGATTAAAAGCGAATTAGATCGTTATGAAAGTTTAAATAGTAATTCTCCAGAACTTGGAATGATAAGAGATTATTTAGAATGGATGATTAGTCTTCCTTGGAATCATTATACGAAAGATACGGATGATTTAGTAAAAGTAAAAAGAATATTAGATTCTTCTCACTATGCTTTAGAAGAAGTAAAAGATAGAATTTTAGAATATTTAGCAGTAAAACAAAATACTCATAATTTAAAAAGTCCGATTCTTTGCTTAGTTGGACCTCCTGGAGTTGGAAAAACTTCTTTGGCACTTAGTATTGCGAAAAGCTTAAATCGTAAATCTTGTAAGATTAGCGTTGGTGGAATTAATGATGAAGCAGAAATTGTAGGACATAGAAGAACTTATATTGGAGCTATTCCTGGAAGAATTATTCAAGGAATTAAAAGAGCGGGAACAACAAATCCAGTATTTATAATCGATGAGATAGATAAAATGACTAAAGATATTAAAGGAGATCCTGCTAGTAGTTTATTAGAAGTATTAGATCCAGAACAAAATAATAAATTTTCTGATCACTATATTGAAGAAGATTTTGATTTATCTAGTGTTATGTTTATCGCAACGGCAAATTATGTAGAACAAATTCCTTATGAACTTAGAGATCGATTAGAAATTATTAATATTTCTAGTTATACAGAATATGAGAAATTAGATATTGCGAAGAATCATTTGATTCCAAAAGAATTAGAACAACATGGACTTACTAGTTTACAAGTACAAATAAGTGATGAAGCAATTCTTATGATTATTAGAAATTATACAAAAGAAGCAGGAGTTCGTGAATTGGAAAGAATGATTGCGACTCTACTTCGAAAAATAGTAAAAAATATTTTATTAACAAAAGATGTGAAATTCTACTTAGTAGATGAAAAGATGGTAGAAGAACTACTTGGTAAAAAGAAATTTGTTTATCTAGATAATACATTAGAAGATGAAGTAGGAGTAGTAAACGGAATGGCTTATACGATTTTTGGAGGAGATATTTTACCGATAGAAGCTACTCTATTTAAAGGAAAAGGAGAACTTGTTCTTACTGGTAGTCTAGGTGAAGTTATGCAAGAGTCTTGTCATATTGCTTTAAATTATATTAAATCAAATATGGATTACTTTAAAATAGATTCTAAATTATTCTCCGATAATGATATTCATATCCATGTTCCTGAAGGAGCAGTCAATAAAGATGGACCATCAGCAGGAGTTACTGTTACAACAACTTTGATTAGTCTATTTACGAATAAAAAGGTAAATAAAAGAATTGCGATGACAGGAGAAATTACTTTAAGAGGAAGAGTACTTGGTATTGGAGGCTTAAAAGAAAAAGTAATTGGTGCTCATAGAGCAGGAGTAAGAAAAATATTTATTCCATTAGAAAATGAAAAAGATTTAGATGAAATACCAGAAGAAATTAAAAAAGATATTGAATTTATACCTGTACAAAATTATAGTGAAATCTATGAAAAAATATTTTTAGGAGATGATACTCATGGAATATAATATTATTGATTTTAGTAATGTATTACATATTAGAAATCAAATTGCTTTTTTAGATAAAAAGAAACTTCAAGAATTATATCGTGATAAGGGTAATTATCTAAATTTTATCGATACCTTTGTTGTACTAACAAATATTGATAGTGGATTCTTACTTTTCAGTTATGATTTCTTAACAAGAGTAGAAGATATTATTCAATTAAATCGTTTTTCTTTTCAAGAAAAAGATATCAATGAAGTAATTAATTCTATTATTACTTATATCAATAATGTTCGTATGCAAACAGAGACTTATAACAGTTCTGTTCGAGCTCATTATTTCTATTTTCAACAAGATATTCGTAATACGAAATTTAAGAATAACAAAGAACTAATCAATTCTTTAGGATATGATGCTTATGTAATAGATGCTTTAAGAGACCATGATTTAAGTACAATTGGAGAAGATAAATTATTCTTAGCCTCTATTAATTCTTTCTTAGAATTAATTCCAGAATTATTTGATGATGAAGAAATACAAAAAATTACATTAGATAAAATGAATGAAATAACGAAACATAGTGGATTATTTCAATTTGATAAAAAGAAATATTGTACTACTACTGAAAAACATTATCAAAAGGTATTAAAAGGAGAATAATCATTCTTCTTTTTTCATATTCTTTGATAGGAGGATGATTATGAATAAAAAAGTATCTTTTGAAAAGAAAATAAAGTTTCCTACTATGATTGGAGAAGTATGTAGTATTTCTTTAGAAAAAGATTTAGAATTTAAAGACCAAAATAATATAGAAGGAGATTTATTATTAAGTGGAAAATATAAAAGATTAGAAGCTTCTTTATTAGAAGAAGATTTTTCTTATAAAATACCAATAGAAATATCTTTAAGTGATCGATTAAATCCTGAAATTAGTAAAGTAGAAATAGCAGATTTTTATTATGAAATAGAAAATGACGATACGATGATTTGTTATGTTGATTTAGAAATAACAGGAGAAGTAATAAGAGAAGAAAGAGAATGTGATGGAGATAAAATAGAAGAAAAAGAAATCGAAATACCAGTATTAGAAAAAGAAGATATCATGGAAGAAAAAGAAGAAGAAAAAAGAGAAGAAGTTGAAATGGAAGAAATAGAAGAAGAAGAGGTAAAAGAAGATAATGTCAATGAAAAAAGTATTTTCAATGTAAATGATGATGAAGAAAGTTATGGAACATTTATTGTTTATATGGTAAGAGAAAATGAAACAGTAAATACTATTATTGAAAAGTATCATACGACTTTAGAAAAGATAGAACAATATAATGACTTAAAAGAATTTAATGTTGGAACAAAATTAATTATTCCATTAGAAAAAGAAAATGAATGAAATCTTAGATAAATATTCTATTTCTATTCATAAGATTTCTAAATATCTAAATTATTCTATTATAGAAGATTATCAGAATAAAAAATATTTGATTAAAATAAAAGATAGTAATCTAGATAAGATATTTTCTTATTTAAAGGAAATGGATTATCCTTATTATGTTCCTTTTTTAAATGATAAGAATGATTCTTATCAAATATATCCTTATTATGAAGATCATATTTATGATAATTCTTATAAAGGAAAAGAAATCATAAATGCTATTTGTGATTTGGAATTAAAAAGTATGGAATATCATGATTATTCTTTAGAACAATTGAAAGAGTATTATGATCAGAAAGTAAAAGAATTAGATGATTTGATGAATTATTATTTATCGTTACAAGAAACAATAGAAAATAGTAATTCTTTTTCTCCAAGTTCTTATTTTCTACTTCTTCATATAAGTGAATTCTATCATAATATTCGTTTTAGTAGATATGAATTAGAAAGATGGTATTCTTTTGAAGAAAAAAGAATGAGAACTTCTTATCTAATAGGAGATGTTTCTTTTTCTAATTTTAGAATAGGAGATAAGAAATATTTTATTGATTATAAAAATTATAAAAGAGATTTCTTTTTAGAAGATATTATTTCTTTTTATAGAAAAGAAGGATTACTAATTGATATGATTTCTTTATTTGATCTTTATCAATCTAAAATATCATTAACTAGAAGTGAAAAATCATTCTTTTTCTTTCGATTATTAATTCCTAATAAAGTAAGTATTCATGATAATTCTTATTCTGATTGTATAAAGATAAGAAGAGAGATTGATTTTATGAATAAAAGTAGAGAATTCTATTTAAAAGAAAATAAAGAAGATGAGGAAACAAATCAAAAGGAATTCAAACAAGAGAATGAAGACATTTAATTTTGTTGTGATAAAGATTAGAATAATCATTTGATAAAAAATAATGATTAAATTTATAATAATAGAAGCAAGGAAGAAAATATTATTTCTTCTTTTTTGTTTACAAGTATTACATCTACAAAATAAAGTATGTTTTACTTTCATGGAAATCACCTATTTTAGTTTATTCTTATTGTAAATAATTGTGATTTTTTGTATAATAGATTTGATAATTATTTCAATAATTATACGTTATAGGAAAAGAGGTTTATTATGGAATTAAAAGGAAGTAAAACGGAACAAAATTTAAGGGCTGCATTTGCAGGAGAAAGTCAAGCTAGAAATAAATATACTTATTTTGCATCAAAAGCAAAAAAAGATGGTTATGAACAGATTGCGGCTATTTTTGAAGAAACAGCTAATAATGAAAAAGAACATGCTAAAATGTGGTTTAAAGAATTACATGGAGGAGAAGTTCCTTCTACAATTGAAAATTTAGAGGCTGCTGCTGACGGGGAAAATTATGAATGGACTGATATGTATGAAACATTTGCGAAAGAGGCAGAAGAAGAAGGTTTCATGGGAATTGCTGCTAAGTTTAGAATGGTAGGAGCTATTGAAAAACATCATGAAGAAAGATATCGTAAATTACTAGAAAATGTTAAAGGTGATTTCGTATTTAGTAAAGATGGAGATAGAGTTTGGATTTGTCGTAATTGTGGTCATATTGTTATTGGAAAAGATGCTCCTAAAGTATGTCCAGTATGTGCTCATCCACAAAGTTATTTTGAAGTGAAAGCAGAGAATTATCTATAATTTTAAAGGAAGATTCAATCTTCTTTTTTTTATGAGTTTGGGTGATTTATTATAATGACAAGAAAAAATAACTAAAATGTAATGATTCTGTTATTGATTATTATAAATACACAATTAGATATAATGTTACTACAAATAAATTAGCATTTGAATTAAAAAAATCCTATTCAACTTAAAATGTTTTCTCAATAAGAGATTTATAGTATATAAAAACATTTTATTGTAAATATCATGACGATTTAGAATTTGAGCAACTAATTGCACAATTACCATAGAATCATAATTTTAGTTTAATAGAGAGAATAAAAGACAAATCGATTTAATACAAATGATAATTTCCAAGAGTAGAAAAAGAAACAATCATAGTTGTTCCTTTACTTTTGGGAAGATAATATGATATATTTGATAAAAGGATAGAAGGGATATTTGAGGAGGTTGTATGAATAAAAATATTTCTTTTAAGATGGAAGAACTTGAAAATCATAATTTTAAAGTTATGGTAAAAGCTAATTTTTCTTGTGGATGGATTTATGATTTAAGACTCAATGTAGAAAATTCTATGTCTAGTATGTCTTTTCCAATTGAACATAAAGAAAATGAAGATGGTTATTCTTACTTTGAATCTATTGTTCATTTACCACAAGCAGCTAATTATCGGTATTATTTCTCTTACTTTGTAGATGGAAAAAGACATTTTCTTAAAAATAATGATTATCATTTGGATGATATTAATCGGTTTGAAATGTTTAAGATGAGTAATCAATTTGAAGTACCTGATTGGGCAAAAGGAAAAATGATGTATCATATTTTTGTAGATCGTTTCAAAAGAGGAAATGATGAAGAATTAAAAGAAATGCCTAGAAGAGTAATTCATAAAAATTGGAAAGAACCGATTATTACAGGACCTGATAAAGAAGGAAATTGGAATACGGATTTTTATGGAGGAGATTTGAAAGGAATTACGGAAAAATTGGATTATATTAAATCTTTGGGAGTTAGTATTCTATATTTAAGTCCTATTGTATATTCTCAATCAAATCATCGCTATGATACCTCAGATTATGAACAAGTAGATCCTTATGCCGGTAATTGGGATGACTTAGAAGAATTGTGTGATAAAGCTCATCATAGAGGAATGAAAGTTGTATTAGATGCCGTTTTTAATCATACTGGAAATGATAGTAAATATTTTAATGAATATGGTACTTTCCCTACAGAAGGAGCTTATCAAAATCCGAATTCTTATTATGCGAAATATTATAAGAAACGTGAAATTGATGGAAAAGTATATTTTAGTTATTGGTGGGGATTTCATAATTTACCAGAATGTAATGGAAATAGTTATGAATGGATTAACTATATCACAGGTGTTGGAGGAGTTATTGATAAATGGTTTTCTCATGGAATTGATGGATTACGACTTGATGTTGCGGATGAATTAACGGATTATTTTATTGAACAGATAAGAACTGCGGTTAAAAGAAATAAAGAAGATGGTTTTATTATCGGAGAAGTATGGAAGAATCCTATGAGAATGAATCGTAGTTATATTGAATCTGGAAAAGGAATGGATACTGTTATGAATTATCCTTTAGTAGATTCTTTAATGAGATATTATAAATATGGAGATAAAGATAAATTACGATATACAATAGAAGATATTCAAACAGAATATCCTACTGATACAATTAACAGTCTTATGAATTTTACTTCGACTCATGATATTAGTCGAGCTATTAATATTTTCGCAACAGATGAATTTAATCCTTCTAGTGAATGGGTATGGGATCCTAAAAATACCGATAGATCCTATCAAGAAAAATATCATATTAGTAAAGAAGATTATGAAAGAGGAAAAGATCTTTACAAGGCCTATCTATTTTCCCTTGCTTTCTTACCAGGAAATTTATCCATTTTTTATGGGGATGAAGTAGGATTAGAAGGACTTGGTAATTTAGAAAATCGTAGAACTTTTCCTTGGGATGATATGGATGTCGAACTATTAGTATTTTTTAGAAAAATAGGAGAAATTCGAAGAAGGGAAAAATTCTTAGAAAAAGCAGAATTAAAAGTACGTAATATTCAACCAAATCATTTTATGTTTGAAAGAATATTAGATGATGAAAAAATGCTTATTACTGTAAATCGTACCGATAAAAAGGGATTTCTTTTAGTACCTCCCGAATATGAGTATCCTGATTATGCCTATACTTTGAATGAATCAAAAATAGATTATCTAAATCCTTATGGAGGGATTGCGATAAAGAAAAAAATAAAAAATTAACTAAAAGCTATTTCTTCATTAATATCGTTATCTTGTATAATGATGTAGAGATAAATTAATCCAGATATTAGAACAAGAGTGGATGCTAGTAAAATGAGAGTATCATATTCTTGTTCTTTTTTTGATTTATTTTTGTCTTGAAAAGAACTGATTGCGTCTTTTTCAAAGTAAGAATAAACTCCTATTAAAATAATAAATACGATAATATTAATTCTTCGATAGGTCTCTTTACTATTTTGATTATTGGTTAAAAAATAATCTTTTTCTTTGTTATTAGCGTAGAAACATAATAGGATAATTCCTATGTAGAGTATCCATATGATATTTTCATTTTTTATTTGTTTTAATCTTTTTTCTATATTCATAATTAAATATATTCTAATTTTGTGGTATAATATGAATGTTTTGGGAGTGGTATGTTGTGAAAAAACATGAATTATTAGTTCCTTGTGGAAATTGGGAATGCTTATATCAAGCAATTCATAATGGGTGTGATGCTGTCTATTTAGGTTGTAAGAGTTTTGGAGCTAGAAAATTTGCCTCTAATTTTGATTCTGATGAGATTGTTAAAGCTATCCATTTTTGTCATTTATATGGAGTAAGAATCTATGTTACTATGAATACTCTTGTTAAAGATTCTGAAGTTGATGATTTTATCGATCAAGTAAGATTTTTATATCGTAATGGAGTAGATGCTTTAATTGTTCAAGATTTTGGAATGATTTGTTTGATTCGAGAAATGTTTCCTAAATTAGAGATTCATGCTTCTACGCAGGCAAATATTTCTTCGCGAGATGTTTGTAAAATGTATCATGATCTTGGCGTTAAAAGAGTAGTCTTTTCTCGTGAGTTATCACTTGAAGAGATAGAATCTATTGATGTTGACATCGAAAAAGAAGCTTTTATTCATGGAGCATTATGTATCTCTTATTCTGGATGTTGTTTGATGAGCAGTATGCTAGGAGGAAGAAGTGGAAATAGAGGAGAATGTGCTGGTAGTTGCAGAATGCCTTATACTTTGTATTCTCATGATAAGGAGATTCGTAGTGGATATTTATTAAGTACAAAAGAATTAAATACTTCTAGTAGAATAAAAGAATTACTAGAAAGTGATATTGATAGTTTTAAAATAGAAGGAAGAATGAAAGGTCCTTTATATGTAGGTTTTATTACTCAATTTTATCGTAAATTAATCGATGGTGAAGATATTTCTTATGAAGAATATATCAATCAATTAAAAACAATCTTTAATCGTGAATTTACGGTTGGTAGAATGTTTTTAGAAGATGATAAAAACTTTATGAATCCTAAGAGCCCTAATCATATTGGATTAGAAATTGGTAGAGTAGTTGAAGTAAATCCCAAGAAAATAAAAATAGAATTATATCCAAATTGTGTATTGAATCAGAATGACGCAATTAGATTTTTAGGAGAAGAGAAAGGTTTTATTGTAAATTATTTGTATGATGAAAAAGGTTTATTAACTTCTCGTTCTACTGGAATTTGCTACGTTGATAATAAAGTGGGATTAATAAAAGGAGATATAATCACGAAAACGATGGATTCTATGTTAACGAAGACATTTGAAAAGGTGGAAGAGAGAAAGATTTCTGTTGACTTATCTGTTTATGCTCATATAGGAGATGTTTTACAGATAAAGATTAGTGATAAAGAATTTACAATTTCTGTACGAGGGAATACCATTAGTTCTGCTAAGAAATCTCCTATTACGAAAGAAAGTATCGAAAAACATCTTAGTAAACTAGGAGATACTCCTTTTCAAGTTAATACGATTTCTATTGATATGGATGATAATATTTTTATTCCTGTTGGAGAAATGAATCATATGAGAAGATGCTTATGTGAAGAATTAAAAAATATGAGAGAAAATAGAATCATTGATTATGAAGAAAAAAAAGTTTCATTTGAGAAAAAAAGTACCAAGATAGAATCGGGTATTAGTTGTACAGTTAGAAATAAAGAACAACTTCTTACTTGTTTAGAATTAGGAGTGAAAAGAATTTATGTAACGGATAAAGAATTATATTTAAAATATTCTTCTTATCCATGTATTTATTATGTTTTTCCTAGAGAAGAATTTCATATTATTGAGAACTTAGAAAATAGAAGTTTTGTATCTGATTATTGTGATTATTCAAATTATGATGTAATTGGTAATTATACCTTAAATGTGATGAATTCCTATACTGCTTATTATCTACAAAAAATAGGTTTTTCTACTGCTTTCTTATCTGTTGAATTAAAACCAGAAGAATTAGAAGATTTGATTTCTTCTTATCATGAGAAATTTGGTGATTTTTCTTTTGAAATATTCTGCTATGGAAGAGTAGAAAATATGATTATAAAAGGAAATATCTTAGATATTGATTCTAATTCTTATGAATTAAAGGATAGTAAGAATCGTATTTTTCCTGTTTATTATGATGGAAATATGACTCATATTTTAAATCATGAATATTTTGATTATTCTTGGAATAAGATAGAATATCCTGTTGTTCAACATTTATCTTTTACAGAAGAAGATAGAAATCAAATTATCTCTATTGTCAAGAAATATCAATAAATAAAAATGTTGGTTGAAAACACTTCATTCTGTGATAAAATAGAAATATAAGGAAGTGATCAAATGGAAGAACAAGAAGAAAAAAAAGGATCCTTACATAACTATATTCTTTTAATCATAATATTTATGCTTTGTATAGGTATTGTTCTTTATGTATGCCAAATGTATAAAGTATATGATGAAGAACAAAAGAAAACTCCTATTATTCAAGGAGAATTATCAGAAATCTATCAAGAAGATTTAGATCATTTTATTTTAGAAAATCCTACGGTTGTTTTATATATGTGTACTTCTAATGATGAAATCTGTAGAGATTTTGAAAAGAGCTTTCTTAAGTTGTTGAAGAAAAGAGAATATAATAATGAAATAGTTTATTTAAACTTAACAAATCAGGATATTGATCAATTTATTAAGAGTTTTAATACTACTTATCCGAATAAAGTAAAACTTACTAAGAATTATCCTAGTTTTGTATTATTTGAGGATGGTAAAATAAAAAGTATTTTACAAGGTAGTGAGAACAAGAAATTAACGATTAGTAAAGTAAAACAATTTTTGGAATTAAATGAAATTGGAGAAGAGTAATCTCTTTTTCTTTTGGAGGTAGAGTTATGAATCATATTGTGTTATTTGAACCAGAAATACCACAAAATACTGGAAATATTATGAGAACTTGTGTTGCGACAAATACAAAGTTACATTTAATTAAACCATTTGGATTTGTATTAGATGATGCTCATTTAAAAAGAAGTGGAGTTAATTATATTGATAAGTTAGAATATGAAGTATATGATAATTTTTTAGATTTTAAAAATAAAAATAAGGGAATTTATTATTATTTTACTCGATATGGACATAAGCCTCATACTAGTTTTGATTATCGAAATGAAAATGGGGATGATTTATATTTTATTTTTGGAAAAGAATCTACTGGGATACCAAAATCTATTTTAAAAGAAGATTTAGATCATTGTATGAGAATTCCTATGACAGATAAAGTAAGGGCTTTGAATGTAAGTAATAGTGTTGCGATAGTTATTTATGAAGCATTACGTCAACAAGATTACAATGATTTATTAAGAGAAGAACCTCATAAAGGGGCTGATTATTTAGAAAGAGATGATTAAATCTCTTTTTTTTTAGCCATAATATTTTAGGAGGATTCTTATGGGAAAATATAAAGTTCAAATTAGTGGAGTCAATACAAGTGATTTAGAAAGTTTTTCATCAAATGAAATGAGAGAATTATTTTTAAAAGTAAAAGAAGGAGATACTTATGCTAGAGATAAGTTAGTTCAAGGAAATTTAAAATTGGTTTTATCTATATTAAAACGTTTCTATCAAAGAAACGATAATTTGGATGATTTATTTCAAATTGGGTGTGTTGGTTTAATGAAAGCAATTGATCATTTTGATTTAAGCTATGATGTGAAGTTTTCTACCTATGCAGTTCCCATGATATTAGGAGAGATTAAACGATATATTCGAGATAATACTAGTATTCGAGTTAGTCGTTCTTTAAAAGATTTAGCTTATAAAATTTTAAAATTAAAAGAAGAATACTTTTCTTGTTATGGGAAGGAAGCTAGTATTTCTTATTTATGTGATAAATTAGATGTAAGTGAATATGAAATCGATTGTGCTTTATCTTCATTAAAAGATCCGATTAGTATGTATGAAGCAATTTATAATGATGGAGGAGATACTATCTATTTATATGATCAAATTGAAGATAAAAAAGTCAATTATGATTATTCGAATCAATTAGCATTAAAAGACGCAATTTATTATTTAGATGAAAGAGAAAAACATATTTTAGATGAAAGATTTGTAATGGGAAAGAGTCAAATGGAAATTGCTGATGAATTAGATATTAGTCAAGCACAGGTATCTCGATTAGAAAAGAAAGCCATTCATGAGTTAAAAAAAGTATTAAAATAATTCAGAAAACATACAATGAAATAGGTGATTGTTTTTGAGATTATCTGATTTACAAGCAAAGAAAATTATTAGTATTACAACAGGTAGAAATATAGGAAGTATTATTGATGTAGAAGTATTAAATGATGGGAGAATTGAGTCTTTAATGATTGATCAGAATAAAGGATTATTTTCCTTGAATAGAGAAAGTGATACTCGTATTATATGGGGAGATATTACAAAAATTGGAGAAGACGTTATATTAGTAAAAAAGGATTAAGAAAACTAGGATTTGGAATTATCTTTGTCATGATTAGTTCTTTTTTTCTATTAGAAATCATTGATAAAAGAATGGAGAAAGTACTTAGACCTTTTGTTTCATTAGAAGTAGAAAGATTAACTAATAATATAGTGAATAAAAAGATAATTGAAATGAATTTACCAGATCAAGTAGAAGAATATATTACGATTAAAAGAAATGATGGGAAGATAGAAAATATTACTTATAATACTCCTTATATTAATAAAGTTACAAATGAAGTTACAAGAGTCATTCAAGATTCTTTAAAGAATATTGATCAAGGAATATTAGATGATTATTTTTTAAGTGAAAGAGTAAAAACCGGAAAATTTCATCATGTGAAGAATGGAATCTTATGTGAAGTTAGTTTAGGAAGTATACGAGGATCTTATTTATTTGCGAATATTGGACCTACGATTCCTATTCGATTATTGTTCTTAGGACAAGTTAATACAGAAATACTTGTTAATACAAAGGACTATGGAATTAATAATATGATGGTAGAAGTCTATTTAATGATAAAAGTACAAGAGATGGTAAGTATGCCAATCACTTCTAAGAAATGTGAAATTGTGATTAAAGAACCATTATCGATTGAAATCATACAAGGTAATTTACCAAAATATGTAGGGAGATATTTGAAATAATTTTTAGATTTACTTTTTCCTATATATTTTGTATGATATCTTTGAAGGGAAGAATAGTTATGAGAAAGAATCATATTCTTTATATCGTTGTTCCTTGTTACAATGAAGAGGAAGTTTTAGAAGAGACTATTAATCAGTTAAAAGATAAGATAGAGTCTTTGATTCAGAGAAAGATCATTCATAAGAAAAGTAAAGTTATGTTTGTAAATGATGGGTCAGTTGATCATACTTGGGATTTGATTTTAGATATTTCTCATAAAGATAATCATTTTACAGGAATTTCTTTAACGAGGAATAGAGGACATCAAAATGCCCTTTTAGCAGGCTTATTAACGGCTAAGAATTATGCAGATGTTATTGTAAGTATGGATGCAGATCTACAAGATGATATTAACGCTATGGATGAAATGCTTCAAAAATATTATGATGGTTGTGATATTGTATATGGAGTAAGAAGTGAGAGAAAGAAAGATACTTGGTTTAAGAGAACAACTGCTGAATTATTCTATCGATTTATGAAGTTTATGGGAGTAGAGATTATTTCTAATCATGCTGATTATCGATTAACTAGTAAAAGAGTATTAGAAAACTTAGCTGATTTTCAAGAGACTAATTTGTTTTTAAGAGGAATGTTTCCTTTTATTGGATATAAAAGCGATATTGTTTATTATAAAAGAAAAAAGCGATTCGCTGGAAAATCGAAATATCCTTTCAGTAAAATGATTAGTTTTGCTCTAGATGGAATTACTTCTTTTAGTATTAAACCTATTCGTATGATATTACATTTAGGAGTATTTATCTTTTTTATCAGTATTCTTATGATTATTTATTCTATTATTAGAAAATTAATGGGAGAAACAATTGATGGGTGGACATTTATTGTTTGTTCTATTTGGCTTGTTTCTGGGATGCAGATGCTTTCTATTGGAATTATTGGAG
Organism: uncultured Erysipelotrichaceae bacterium; assembly: GCA_902797265.1. Lineage (GTDB taxonomy): Bacteria > Bacillota_I > Bacilli_A > RF39 > UBA660 > UBA3789. Next base: position 4,206 of record CADBSF010000031.1, on the reverse strand, counting down.
AATACATTGGAAAAGTTTATAATGAGACAAAGAAAAGACCAAGATATATTATTAGTAGAAATTTAGAAGAAGAGTGATCTTCTTTTTCTTATAAAATATTATTATAATGAGAAATATTTGTTTTATGATATACTGTTATTATGAGGTGAAGATAAATGAAGAGAGTAGAAATGAATAATGTTACCTATGAAATTATTAGAAATGATAATGATTGTTTTGATAGAGAAGACGTTCTTTTGAAATTAACAGATTATTTTGATGATTATGATTATATCTTTGGAGATTATGCTTATGAGAAAGTTCGATTAAAAGGATTCTACGATAGTAAGAATAAAAAGGCTAAAGCAATTAATGATATTAAAAACCTTGATCAGTATATAGAAAACTATTGTAGTTATGGAGCAAAAGTATTTTTATTAAAAAAAATAAGATAAAGTACTTGTTTTTCTCTCAATTTATGATAAAATTATGGTATATGGATAGAGTAAAGGGAGGATTAATATAATGGAAAATAAAGAAGTAGAAAAGAAAATGATGTCTATCAAAGCTGAAGATGGTTCTGTTGAAGAAGTAGAAGTTATTTTAGCGTTTGAATTTAAAGATACAAAAAAAGAATATGTTATTTATACGAAAAATGAAAAAGATGAAAATGATAATATTACTGTTTATGTATCTAATGTTGATCGTTCATCAGGAGAACCTAAATTAGTAGGTGTAGATGATGAAGATGAATGGAATCGTGTAAAAGACGTTTTACGTGAGTTATCAAAGTCAGAATAAATTGTAGAGGAGGTTTGTCTCATGGAAGACATAAATTTATTAAATGGTGAATATGGAAGTATTCAAGTAGATAAGAGAGTAAGTAGAAATCAATTAAAAACTAGACAATCTTCTTTTAAATCTATTCTAGGACATTGGAATGATTTTCGTTCAAAGAATATTGAAGATGTACAAAAAGCGTTAGAAGAGAAGAAGACTGAACTTGTAAATGAAGAATTTAAAATAAATAATAACGGTGATTTATCTTATTTTTCTAATCTTAAAATGGATAGAAAAGTTCTTGATATTGCGATATTGGAATACGAAGTTAGAATTTTATCAAAAGAAAGTGTTCCTAGAGATTTTATTAAGAGTCGTGCAATCAAATTAAAAAAGAATATGATTGAAAGTTTAGAATACAAGAGCAAGAGAATCTATGCAATAGCTGAAGAGGATATGAATAAGGTTTTTGCAGAAGAGAAACCTGCTGAAGAAGTTGCTCCTATTGATATAGCTCCTACGGAAGAAGTTGTACCTGTTAATGAGAATGTAATGGTTCCTCCGGTAGCAGGGGAAATAGTTGAAGAAACTGTTCCTGTAGATCAAGTTGAAGTTCCAATGGCTGATGCTTCAGAAGAAGTTGTTCCAACTGAAGAAGTAGCTCCTGTTGAAGAAGTAAAACCTGAAGAACAAGTAGTTGAAGAAACTGTTCCTGTAGATCAAGTTGAGGTTCCAATGACTGATGCTTCAGAAGAAGTTGTTCCAGCTGAGGAAGTAGCTCCTGTTGATGAGGTGGAAACTCATGAAGAAGCTGTAGATGAAAGGGAAGAAGATACTTCTCTTGATAACGAATATCATATGGATGATATCACTGAGGACGTTGCTATTACAGATATTGCAGAAGAAAATGTTTTTGATAAAGAGATTAATGTTGATGAAATTAAAGATGCTGTAGATAAAGCAATTGATGAATCTACCAAATATATGAATCCTTCTAGTATGGCAAATATTGAAAAATATGACGAAGAAGGAGAAGAAAAAGAATCTTATCAAGATATTCCTATGACAGATGAAGAAATTGAACAAGAGAATATTCGTGATGAAGTACAAGTAGTACCAGAAAATAGTCATAGTGAAAGTCAATACGATTTTGCAAGTTTAAAAGAAAGCTTACTAGCACTTAATGATAGTATTAAGAATTTAAATGTTAATAAAGCAACAGCTGAACAAGATGCTGAAATGGCTTCTAATAGAGCTATGAAAGTAAAAGCTGACTTCGAAGAAAGCGAAAAAAGAAAAAATGAGAAATTAGAAAAATTGAATCAATATAAACAAGCATTAGAGAAGAAAAAAGCAGAAATTGAAAGACAAACTAAAGAAGCACAAGAAGAAGCTGATAGAAATAGAGACTTTATCAATTTACAAGAAGCTAAGATTCATGAAAATGATAGTTTATCAGATGAAATCGATTCACTTCTTTCAGAAGAAGAAAATGCTAATCTTGTTGAAGAAGAAGTATCAAAAGGAAGGTAATAGTTACCTTCTTTTTTTCATATAATTTTATGATGATATATGAAAGAATTAATTCAAAAATTTTATCGATTATTTCCAAATACGATTCATAAAGAAAAAAACTATTATACCTTTTTTGATCAAGGAAGTCTTTATTATTTCTATGAAATAGAAGAAGATACTAATTTGTCTTTTGCTTATTCTATTAGTATTTATTATCCCCAATTTTATTCCTTTGTTAGGAATGTTAATCAAATGATTATTACTAGAGATTCTAATCATTCCTATGTATTACTAAGAGATAAAGGTATTTCTTTTACTCAATTCCTTTCTTATCCTATTTTTCATCATTATATTACTTTGAAATGGAAAGAATTATGGATAAAAAGATGTGATTCTATTCTTTTTAATTATCCTAATATAAAAGGAAATAGTCTTATGATAGATGAAAGCATTGACTATTATATCGGATTACTCGAACTATCAATTTCTATTATTGGAAATCATTCTAAGAACTATTATTCTTCTTATCTGGGTCATATTCAATTTGATAAGAATGAATATTATAATCCTTTTAATGTAAAAGAAGATGTCTGTGAAAGAGATTTTGGGGAATACTTAAAATATTTATTTTTAGTAGGAAATTATTCTAAACAGGAATTATCTTTATTGATAAAAGAAAATTCTTCCTTTTATCAATATCAATTAGTACTTGCTAGAGTCTTATATCCGAACTACTATTTTGATTTAGTTGATCAAATACTTTATCAACACTATGATGATTCTATTTTAAAGAATATTATTGAACGAGTAATGGAATTTCAAGATTATGTATTATTTTTACAAGAAGAGTTCAGTAAATATGAAGAAATAAAAAAAATAGTATTTTGATACTATTCTTCGATATTTCTTACTTCTTTTACTTCTGGTATTTCATTGATGATCATATCTTCTATTCCATCTTTTAACGTAATATCAATTGCGATACAATCTTTACAGGCTCCTAGAAGTTTTACATAGACAATATGATCTTCGTATTTTACAAATTCTATGTTTCCACCATCACTGATTAAGAAGGGCCTTATTTTGTCTATTAAGGCTATAATTTGCAATTCTATTTCATTATTTTCTTTTTTCATATTTATCACCGCTCTTTCATTATATCATATTTTTATTATTTTTCTTACCTTTTTCATTATTTGTGTTATAATAGACCTAGAATTTTTTTAGTGATGTGATATTTATGGAATATAAAATTGGAGATATTGTTAGTGGAAAAGTAACAGGAATTGAGAAATATGGCTTTTTTATCCTAATTGAAAATGAGACAACAGGATTGGTTCATATTTCTGAAATAACAGACTCTTTTGTACATAATATTAAAGATTATGTGGATATTAATGAGATTATTAGAGCTAGAGTAATTGGCTATGATGAGGAAGATCCTGCAAAGTTAAAACTTAGTATTAAAGATATGCAATATAGTGATCGTTTCTTTCTAGAATTTCCAATTCATGAGACGGAAAGTAAGTTTAAAAATTTACAAAGTTCTTTGACAGGATGGATTCAAGAAAAAGAAAAAGAAATGGAAGAAGAAGAAAGTTGTCAAAAAAACAATTAATTTTCTTTTTTTCCTTGACAAACAATTAATATATTGGTATATTTATATCTGTCAATTGGTTGTTTTGGGCGATTAGCTCAGTTGGTTAGAGCACTTGCCTTACAAGCAAGGGGTCATAGGTTCGAGTCCTATATCGCCCACCATTAGTGCCGAAATAGCTCAATTGGTAGAGCAACTGACTTGTAATCAGTAGGTTTCGGGTTCAAGTCCTGATTTCGGCACCATTTTTTTTATGGAGAGGTAGCGAAGAGGCTAAACGCGACAGACTGTAAATCTGTTCTCTATGAGTTCGATGGTTCGAATCCATCTCTCTC
>CADBSF010000030.1 GCA_902797265.1 uncultured Erysipelotrichaceae bacterium | reverse complement strand
GATATGGCCTGTTGGTGAAGAGGCTTAACACATTACCCTCTCAAGGTAACATTCACGGATTCGAATTCCGTACAGGCTACCATTTTGTTATTAAAAATCGTTCCTAAATACGATTTTTTTTATTGTGTTTGACCATTGTGGTCAAACATTAAAACCATCTGCTATTCAGATGTGAATAATAAAGAGATACGCCCACCAAAAAACATATAAATCTCCTTCTATTATAATGAATGTGATTTGCCAATCAAATACGAAACAGGAGGAGATATATATGGTAAAACTAAAAACGAAGTCTTGTGATATAGACGAGAGCCAATTGTTCCATACAAAATATAACTGTAAAAAAATATATACATGAACAGGAAACAGAGGATATGCTCCAAGATAAAAGAAGTGTAAAAAAATACAAAGATTCATTTAATGGTTATTAGAGTGACAAAGGCGATTGGCATATCAAAAAAACTCTCGTGTGAGAGTTGCCAGTAATAGGTCACAAACAAAAATCACTAGTTTAACTAGTGAACTTGAAAATTTTATAATTTATTATTATATGATATAAATTATTCTATAAAAAATTCTTATAGTAAATTTGACATATGTTATTTCTTTTTTATCTTTTTTGATATAAAATGAATATAGTACTAAGATTTAAGATAAAGATGCTTTACATAATTGTTTTAAGTTGTTAGTCTAGTCAAATATCTACTTTTTGTAGAAGAATAAAAAACAAAGGAGGATAAAAATGAAAAGAAGAATATTTGCCGTATTATTAGTAGTGGTTGCATTTATGGGAATTGCTAATGTATATGCTATGAGTGAGGAGGACTTAAAAACTAAGGTTTCTGGTACATTTAATGTAAATGGAGTTAATTTAACGATTCCAAGTAGTTATATTAAACAATTGGGTGATTACCTAGATGAGTTTGAAGTATCTGAAGAAGATTGCCAATATGTATCTGATCAAGTAGATATTTTATTGAATGCAGCAAAAACTAAAGGTGTTAAGTCTCGTGATGATTTTAGAAAAAAATGCCAAGAAGAGATTAAAACAGCATGTGCTAATGTAAGTGCTAATACAAAAATTAAAGCTACGATTTTATCAGATGGTTCAGTAAGTATAAGTAAATATGGATCAAATGAAGAATATACTAGACTTCTAAATGTTATCCAAAATACTGGTTCAGCAAAAATATTACTTATTGCTGGTATTATTTCTGCATTAGGTGCTTGTTTATTAGTTTTCAAGCTAAGAAGAGCATAATAAATGTATAAGTTTAGGGCAATAATTAAATCACTAATTATTGCTTTTTTCTTTTCCGCTTTCATGGTATTTATCATAGGTACCTTTTTTGGAGTTCAAGTTCAGAGGGGATTATCTATTTTAAATACTATTTCTATTAAATTAAATAATGCAGAAAATGTAGAAATTCATTTTGATAAAATTGAAAAAAGACTTACTCAGAAACCAAGTTGGGGTTCTCATATTGGTAGATTAGTGATACCTAGCATTTCTGTTGATATTCCTATATATCAAGGGGATAGTAAATTACAATTAGTAGATGGTGCTGGGCATCATGCTGGAAGTTATTTTCCTGGTGAAGGAGGAAGTATTTTACTAGCTGCTCATAATAGTAGAGGATTGTTTTATACATTGCCTCAAATTCAAAATGGAGATATTGTTACCATGGAAATGACTTATGGTACTTTCCAATATGAAGTTTATAAAACAAATATTGCTGATTATCGTAATATAGAGGCTTTTCCAATCCAAAAGGAAGAAGAATATTTAATGTTATATACTTGTTACCCAGTTGATAATATTTGGTATGTAAATGACCGATTTATTGTATTTGCTAAGTTAGTAGGTGATCAAGTATGAGAAAAATCAAACTATTATTTCAATACTTTGAAATGTTTGTTTTATCTGTTCTTGTTCTAGGATTAACACTTCTATGTGTTTTAAAGTTTACTATTTTAGATAAGAATTATGTATTGTCTATGTATGATGAAAAGCATTATAAAGAAGTAGAAGAATTTTTAAAATCAGAAATGCAAAAAAGTATGATTTCTACTGGTATATCCTCTTCTGTTATTGATGATATGTTTACTGCTTCTGATGTAAAAAAGTCAACAGAAGAAGTATTGTCTATATTATATGATGATAATAAACAAAAATTAGATGTCTCATCTATTGAAGAAAAATTAAGATCTAATATAGATAAGGATTTAAAAGAGAAACAATTTACATTATCAGATACAGAAGGATATGAAGAATTTGTTAAAAGTATTATGGATATTTATAAAGGAGAATTTCTTATTTTAAATCAAACAATGAAAATTAGTAAAGGAATTCATTTAGTAAATAAATATCTTAATTTGGCAATTATCATTTTAGGAATTCTAATATTGATATATTTAGTAATTTTAATTCTAAGGAAAAAGTTTTTACAGTATGTTCCAGTTAGTTTGTTCTTTACTAGTTTTTTAATAATATTTAGTATCTATTATTCGGATGTAAAAGTAGGATTTCGTAATATCACAATTATAAGTGAATCTTTCTCAGAAATTATTCGGAAGATAATATCTACTACTTTTCAAGTATGTCTTATTTTAGTAGTTGTTTATCTTATTTTAGGTATTATCCTTATTCTTTTTCAAAGAGGAAAGAAGAAAGTAAAATCATGAATATTATTGTAGGAAAATATAGTGGCTTTTGTTCTGGAGTTAATTATACGGTTTCAAAAGCCAATGAAGAAGTATTAAAAAATCAACCACTTTATTGTTTAGGAGAAATTGTTCATAACGAAAGAGTAATTGAAGATTTAGAAAAGAAGGGAATGATAACCGTTTCAAATCTTTCAGAAATTCCTAATAATAATACTGTTATTTTTAGAGCACATGGAGAAAGTCAAAATACCTATCAGTTTGCTCATGAAAAGAATTTAAATATAATTGATTTGACTTGTGGTAAAATAAGAATCATTAAAAAAAAAATAGAAAAAGAAATTCCTAATAGTTTTATCGTTATTATTGGTAAAAAGAATCATCCAGAAACAATCGGTACATTAAGTTTTTCTGGACCATATTCTCATGTAATGGAAAATCAAGAAGATAAGGAAGAAATCCTTTCCAAAATACAAAACAGTCCTTTTCATAGAGTTTATGTAGTTGCTCAAACAACTTTTTCTTCTTCCAAATTTGATGAATTATCTTCTCTTCTTCAAGAAAAATGTCCTTATGAAGTTATTGTTGATAAGACGATATGTGACGCTACTGAAAAAAGACAAAATGAAGTAAGAGAATTATCTAAAATAGTTGATAAGATGATTATTATTGGAGGTAAGAATAGTTCTAATACCAAAGAATTATATCAAATTGCCTTAGAATCTTTAAAGAATGTTTTTTTCATTCAAAATAGTGAAGATTTAGATATTCAATTTTTTTCTAAAAACGATACAATTGGAATTATGGCAGGGGCAAGTACTCCTGATATTATATTAGAAGAAGTAAAGAAAAGATTATATGAGATTTCATGAATCTTTTCTTTTATTTTATCCATACTATTACTGGGAGGATAATTTATGACACAAAAAGAATTATTATATGTTGAAGATGCTATTTCACATGAAAAAATTGTTTTAGATGTCTTAGATGATAATAGATCATTATTAGAAGACAGAAATTTAGTAAAATCTCTTGATAAGGAGATTTCCATTCATCAAGAGATACTTGATAATTTAAATCAGTTATTGGAGGATAAGAGCAATGAATGATCAATTAATTTATAATAATTATTTATTATTACTAAAAAGTTGTGTAGAAGTATATGTACATGGTACATTAGAAAGTACCAATCAAGATGTTAGAGAAGTATTAAAAGACTCCTTAGATAAAATAATATCTATGCAGAATTGTACTTATCAATTAATGGTTGATAATGGTTGGTACAATATTCAAAATGTTTCTAATAAAGTAATTGATAAAACGATTCAATCATTAGAATCCAATTCATAGTGTACAGTATGAGGATATTGTTTTTATATCCTTTTTCTTTTATGTTTAATACGAGGTTGTTTTTCATGAATTACGATGAGATTGGAAAATTTATATTAAAACTTAGAAAAGAAAAAGGTTATAGTCAAAATACATTAGCGAATATAATTCCTATTTCTAGACAAGCTATTTCTAAATGGGAAAGAGGAATAACAATTCCTGATTCTTCTACTTTAGTAAGATTAAGTGAAATCTTTGATGTTAGCATTAATGAATTATTAAAAGGAGAAAGAAGTAATGATAATTCTATAGAAGGATTACAAAAAACTACATTAAGTATTGTTGATGATAATGTTTTGAAAACGAAGAAGATGAGAAGAAATATTCAAATATTTATAGTAATTCTTATTATCCTTATTTCATCGTTTTTTACTTATTATTTTATTAATTCTTATAATTCTATTAAAATGTATTATATTTCCGGAGATGGAGATGTTTTTCATATTGAAAATGGGTTATTTGTTATGACTCCTTCAAGAAAATATTTAAAAATTGATTCATTGAAATCTTCTACGGATTATGAAATCAATAAAATACGTTTATTTTATAAAAAGAATGGAAAAGAAATCACCATGTTTGAAGATAGTTCTGTAACGGATATCTATGTTGATACTACAGGATATGATGCTTTGTTCCCGTATTCAGATTTCTCAACTGTATTTGATCATACATTTATAGAAATATCTTATCATGAAAACGAGACAGAAATAATATCAATACGATTTCGAAGATGTTTTATAAATGATAATGTGCTATTTTTTCTAAAAGGAGTAGAGAAACTAGACTCTCATCGTCAAAATATAGTATCTGATAAAAGTCAAAAAGTTATTGATAAATTAAAAACACAAGGAGAAAAGAATGATGACAGTTATTGTTATCCCGTAGAAAAAGAGGATGAGATTTTTAATTTATGTTATTTCTTAGATACAGGACAAATTTATATATATGATAAGGAGGATTATGTTTTATCATATGTTATGAATAGTAATACTTTTCACCATAATGATAATTATAACTATCTATGGAAGAATTCAAATTACCAAGACTTCTATTACAATTTAATAGATAATTATTTTTTGAAATAGGAAAAATAGAACCTATTAAGTTCTAAAAATAGGGGGGAACCTATCAGGTTCTTTTCTTTTTTTGACGAATTATTTAAAATGAAGATGAAAGGAGGTAAACCATGAAAAAAGGAATGAAAGTTTTATTTGTAGGACTACTTGTATTTTTAGGATGTATCACTGTAAATGCAAAAGGGAAAGTATATTATGTAAATGAAAATGGTGTTGAATTAGATCAATATGAATATGTTTTCTTACAAAATTTTTACTTTGATACTTTTCCAGAACATATTACCCAAGAACAATACAATACTTTAATTGAAAATGATTTCTTTAATGGTACTGTTAGTCGTGTTACTAGTAGTGATGAAGGAACAAAATCAGATTTTCATGTAACAAATGCCAAAACATTAACCATTAGTAAATCATGTGGTCAAACATGTACGGTTGCATTACAAGCTGATTGGACCTATGATCCCGCTGTTAGAAGTTATGATGATATTGGTTTCTACTTTTTAGGTTCTTCTATGTCTTATCATGCATTTACGGTATCATCTTCTACTTCATATTATCAAACATTCAATAACATCATTAGTAATTCATCTGGTTTTGGTAATACAGTAGCGCTAGCACCAACTGGTTCTAATGTTACCGTTGCATCTACCTTAATCATGAATACAGGTGGACATGTATATGGTAGTTATCAACATGCGATGCAATCAATTCCATTTAGTACTGCTCAAGATTATATATTCTCTCTTGGTGGGTATGGACATGTATTCTTATTCAGTAATAGTTCAATTGGATACTTTGATGGTATGGGTGGCGTTGATATTGCCTTATAATTTTTTAATATTCTTAACCAAACAAAAATTACGGATTAATTTCCGTAATTTTTCTATTTTTAGTTGAAAAAAAACTTAAAATATATTAAAATTTTATAGTAGGATAGGTGATTATATGAATAATGAAAATCAAAACAATAGTCAAGTTCAAAATACTGATTATTCCGTAGATAATAATGGTGGTTTAGCACAGATGGAGGGAGTAAGGATTGCGCCTATTTCTAGTGATCCAGTTAATGCAAGTAATATATCGACTGCAACAAGTGCTTATCATCCAACAAATAAACAAGAACCGAGTCAACAACCCACTAATAACTCTTATCAACCTGTTACAAAAACAGTTCCTGTTGTTACTCATTCTAGATTAGATGGTATCGCAACAAGTGCGGGTGCTGTTACTATGCAAGAAGTACCTATAACGAAAGCAGAACCACCAAAAGAAGAGGAAAAAGTAGAAGAACCAAAAATAGAAGAAACTCCTATAACTCCAGCAGGTGAAGTAACAAAGAAGAAGAAATTTTCCTTTGCTCCATTCTTATTACTAATAATTGCAGGTATGGGTGGTTATATTTATTATACAAACATGTTACATCAAAATCAGATTCATCAATTAATGAATGATTGTACGCCTATTACAGCATCAAAAGAAGAAGTAAAATTAGATTTAAAATCTCATATCGTACAAGCTTTATATAGTAAAGTGTATACTACGGCAAAAGAAGATTTTGCTTCCGTAGATTTTGATAATGAAATGAAATTATATTTAGCATTTAAGCAAATTCCCCATACGGATATTTATCCATCTAATTGTAATCAATTTAGTGTTACTGAAATGGAACCATTTGTTTGTGAATCTAATTCTAATGAAACAAACTATGCTTTCAAAGTGGAAACATTAGAAAGAGAGTTTAAAGAACTATTTGGAGAAAAAGAAAATTATACTCTTGATAATATTCAATTAAAATCTTCTTGTGTGGGAGGATATCAATATATTCCTAGTAGGGGAGAGTTTGTACAAGGATTCTGTACAAAAAATAATCTAGTTACCATTAAAGCAGAAAAGACTTTGGAATCAGCAACTAGTAGAGAGAATGTAATTGTGTTAAAGGAAAAAGTTCGTTATATTGGATTAGATGATATGCAAGTACCTAGTCATTTACAGAATGGATATTATACTTATACCTTTAAATTAGATTTAAATTATCGTTACATTTTGGTAAGTAAAACATTTTCAAATAATAATTAAAAAGGAGAATCAAAATGGATATTAAGTGTGTTGTTACAGGATACTTAGATGAGAATTGTTATTTATTAATTAAAAACGGTACTTGTCTTGTTGTTGATCCGGGAGATGAATATAATAAAATAAAAAATGAAATAGGGGATAATAAAGTACTTGGTGTATTAATTACTCATTCTCATTTTGATCATATAGGAGCTTTAAGAAACTTTCTTACGAAAAGAAGTATAAAAATATATAAAAAGAGTAATTTAGAGGAAAAAGAATATAATATTGGAGATTTTCATTTTGAATGTATTTTTACTCCAGGTCATTCTAAAGATTCTGTTACTTTCTATTTTAAAGAAGAGAAAGCAATGTTTAATGGTGATTTCATTTTTAAAGAGAGTTTAGGAAGATGTGATTTACCAGGTGGTAGTGAAAGAGAAATGAATGATAGTATTCAAAAAATACTACCTTATGATGATGATATTGTATTATATCCAGGTCATAATGAAAAAACTACATTAGGTTATGAAAAGAAAAATAATCCTTACTTGAAGTGATTATTTTTTTTTGTTATAATAAGTTACTGTATCGGGGGAATATCTATGAAAATATGGTCTAAAGTACACATTAAAGATAAAAATAGAAGAGTAGAAGTAATTGCTAAGTCATTTACTAATTATTTATATGGATATGGACCAATCTTAGAGCTTTGTCGAAAATATCATATTTCAGCAGAAGATAGAAAAATTCTTGATCAATATACAGCAAATCGAATTGCTGGAATTTTGATGTTATATTTTTCGAAAGATATATCAAGAATTAATGATATCGTTAATAAATATAATTTTAAAGCTGTTATCAGTGATGATATTACTCCTGAAATAGAAGGTTATGTAGAAAAAAAAATAAAAGGATGATTCCTTTTAACCGATTGTAAATAGTAAACTTATAAATCCAGCTATGGTTGCGAATAACATAATTGTCGCAACAATTTTAATTATTTTATCATTCATCTGTATTCACCTCATTATCATTATATAGTATTTGTAGAAAAAAGTAAAATTGTTTTTTTTCTTTCTTCTTTTTTTTTGCATAGAATGTAGTAGGTGATTCTATGATAAAATTTATGAAAAAAAACAAATTGTTTTCTATCCTAATAATCGTAACAACTGTTGTATTTTTTTTAGGAATGATTTTTTCTATTCTATTAGATTCTTCTATTAAAAATATTGTTTATGAAAACATGAATACTTATTTAGAGGAAATTCGTAATCATTCCTATTCTTTTTCTTCTTTGTTCTATTCTTCTTTTTCAAGAATCTATCTCTTTATTGGATGTATTTGGATATTTGGTATTTCTATTATTGGAATTATTGTATCTTTTTCCTTTTATTTAATAGAAATCTTCTTATTTTCCATGGAATCTTTTTATTATCTATCAAAAATATCATCTTTATCGATTGTATTTATAATTTTAACTTTACTACCTAAAATGATTCAATTGTTACTATATTTCTTCTTAGTATACTATTCCAGTAGTTTTTCTCTCATTTTATTTCGTCTTTTGTTTTTAAAGAAAAATTTCCCATTGAAAAGTATATTTAAAAGATATTTAGTTATCTTATTGATCGTATCGATTTGTTCTCTTTTTTTAATCATATTAGATAGTTTTATAACCGTTAAGATATTAATGTATTTTATATAAAGCATCCTCTTTATAAATATTTCTTTATTTTTGTCAATTTACACTTGCTATTTTACAGTGAAAGAAATATAATTAAATTAGGAGGGTAAAATCATGAAAGATTTAAATGTTGTTTTAACTGAATTAGGAATTAGTAAGGTTCGTTTGGCTAAGTATTTAGGAGTATCTAGACAAATGCTTTATAATTATTTAGGAATTGAAGATATTAATAATTGGCCAAAGGAAAAAGCAGCTAAAATATTAAGCTTATTAGGTATTGAAAGGGTAGAGGATCTTAAGAATATTAAGATTACAGGAGATTTTATAATAGAAGTTGAAAATCGTTTAAATGAAGGTGTCAAAGATTCTTCTAGTAGGGAAGTAATTGCTGATTTAAAAGGATTTAATAAAAAAGAACAAGAATTATTAAGTGATATTATTAATTTGATGAAAGATAAATTAGCAAATGATAAATCTAAAACAATGTATAGTACATATCTTTATTTATATCAATTTTTACAATCTATGGAAACTAACGATGAATTGAAATATATTCTTGCATATATGTCTAAGTCTTTAGGTTTTACAGATCCTTTAGAGTTTATCTATAGTAAAGACAAACAGTTTATCTTTGAAAGTATTATGTATAGTGCAATGACATTATATAATAATGGAGGAAGTTCTAGAGTTAAATTAGGAGAATCTCATAAACGTTTTGTTCAACATATTGAACAAAAGAAAGAAGAAAAACTATCTAGAACCCAAGAATTAAATACTGTTAAAATACAAGCTTTAAAAGAACTTGGTTATACAGAAATTAATGAAGATAATGCAAAAGAAGTTTTTGAAAAGATAGCAGAGATTCAGTCTAGAAAAGTATAATCATTAAAAGAGGGGAGAAGTAATATCTCTTCTCTTTTTTGCTTTTGATTATGTTATTTCTCTGCTGTTTCTTTCGTTTATTATTGTTAGTATTATGAATTGTTATTGTAAGAAAGAACGAGTGTATAGAGGCTATCATTAGGTAAGAATTAAATAATAATTGGAAAGATATATTTATATATTTTAATCGAAAGAAGTCTTTTTCTAACTAATTCTTACTACATTCTTTTCTTCTCTATTACTTCCTATAATTGATATTATGTTAACTTCTATATCTGAATTGGTATCATAATTACTCCCCTCTCCTATTATTGTTGCTTTTTTCATTAAATTTTTTTATTTTCATTTTAAACAATTATTTCTTATAAATTGAATATTTCTTGATTTTATTAGGATTTATTATAATAATTTTATTATTACTTGTTTTATTTCCTTATTTTATAATGTTCTTATCTAGTATCTTTCTTTTTTTATCTAAATACTTCCCCTATCATATATTTTTCTTCTTTTTTTGAAAGAAGGGGATTCCTCTACTGTATGATGAAAATAGGAGGATGCATTCTAAGCGATTTAGAATGATTTAGATGGATAATTATCTATCTCGTTTTATTTCAGGATAGGTATAAAATTGCTTCTAAGTGGTGATAATAATGGATAGGTGATATTTTATGGAAAAAGATGATAGAAATCTACTAAATAAGGATCGATTGATCATGAAGAATAGAAATCATCAAAATGAGAAGTCAGTAGGTAAGAATAGGGAGGATGACTCCTCTACTCTAAATCCTAGTTTTTTAAATACTAGAAGTGTAATTAATGATAATGAATATGAAGTTACTTCAGAGAGTGATAGAATGATTCAAGAGGGCATAGAAAAAGAAGAATTGATTGTATAATCCTTCTTTTTTTCTTCTTGTTTTTGATAGGGGAGACTCCCCTACTTTATTCTAATTCCTCTAAAATACTAGTTCCAATTTCTGGCTGTTCAATATCAAAGTTATCAGCAATCAAAGCACCAATATTAGCAAGAGTATCAAATGGTTTTAAACGTTTTGGATGATTAAAGTTTCTACTATAGATAATAACAGGAACATTTTCTCTTGTGTGATCAAATCCCTTAAACGTAGGATCATTTCCATGATCAGCTGTAATAATTAATAAATCATCTAATTCTAATTTATTGATAATAATCGATAAATCTACATCTAATTCTTCTATTGCTTTAGCATAACCTTCTACATCTCTTCTATGTCCATATAAAGAGTCAAAATCAGATAGATTTAAAATACATAATCCAGTAAAATTCTTATCAATAATATCTGTTAATTTATTTGTTGCTTCTGTATTATTGTTAGCCTTGATTACCTTATTGATCCCTTGATTATCAAAGATATCATTTACTTTACCAATTCCTATTACACTATATCCTTGCTCATTTAAACAGTCTAAAATCGACTTTTTAGGAGGTTTTATTGCAAAGTCTTTTCTAGCACTATTGATAAATCTATATTTACCAGGAGTTCCTGTAAAAGGTCTTGCAATTACTCTAGCGATACGATAGTCTTCTGTTAAGGTTAAAGCTCTTATTTTTTGACAATATTCATGAAGAGTAGATATTGGAATACAGTCTTCATGAGCAGCAACTTGAAGATCAGAATCTGCAGAAGTATAGATTATTAAAGAACCATAATTATACTGTCTTTCTCCTAATTCTTGAATAATGGAATCATTTTGACAACATTTATTTCCAATGACACTTCTTCCTGTTGCTTTTTCTATATTTGCTAGAATATCATAAGTAAAACCTTGATTAAAGGTTTGAAAAGGAATATCATTTTTAATCCCAACCATTTCATAATGACCATTCAATGTATCTTTTCCAGCATTGATAGGAGTTGCGATGGTATAATAAGCTTCCGTTTCTTTATTTTCACTCATATTAATCGTATCTAGAAAACCTATTTTCTTCAAATTAGGAATATATAAATTACATTTTTCTACGATATGGCCTAGTGTATTAGCGCCTACATCATTAAATTTAATTGCGTCAGTTGTTTCCCCTACTCCTAATGAGTCTAATACCATTAAAAAGATTCGTTTAAATTTCATTTAAAAATCCTCCTTTTTACTTCGATAATGACAATCATCATATTCTTCAATTACTTTTTCATCATTAATTTTTGTATAAATCCTAGTAGTAGAAATATCAGAGTGACCTAACATTTCTTGAATACTTCTTAAATCAGCTCCCCTATTTAATAAATGTGTCGCAAAAGAATGTCTCAACGTATGGGGAGATATATTAGGATTTAATCCTTTTTCTTGTAAAATTTCTTTCAAATTCTTAAAAAATCCTTGTCTAGTAATACCTGTACCATGATTATTTAAAAACAATTTGTTACATGATTTTTCTTTTAATAAACTTTCTCTTCTTTCTAAATAAAGATTTAAATATTTTAGAGAATATTCTCCTATTGGAATGAGTCTATCTTTACTACCTTTTCCAGTAATTCTAATCGTACAGTTTACTCTATCAATGTTATTTAATTCTAAATTCACCAATTCACTTACGCGTAGACCACATCCATACATTAATTCTAGCATAGCTTTATTTCGATAGTCAAATGGTGTATTTAAAGAGATATCTAATAATAGATCTACTTCTTCTATACTTAATGCCTTTGGAAGAGACTTTTTCACTTTAGGACTATCGATATACTCACATGGATTCTTATTGATGATATTTTCTTTCATCAAGTAAGAATAAAAATTTCTAATTACAGTTAAATTATGTGCAATCGTTGTTGATTCTTCTTCTTTTCTATCCATTAAGAAAGATTTTATATCATCACTATTGGTATCCTGAATATTTATTTTCTTTCTCTCAAGTAAAAAGTTCTTATAAATGGTTAAATCATTTAAATAAGATTCTTTTGTTTTATTAGATAGACCTTTTTCAATCATACAATAATTAATAAAATCATTTATGCAATCTTCTACTTGCATACCTATCACCTAATAATAGTATAATATTTTTTTTCTATTTTTTCAAATGCTCTATCTTTTTTCTTAAAAAAATGATATGATGAAGATGGTGAGATTATGAAAAATATAGATACGATTAAAGATGTTGATTTTGAAATCAAATGGGAAGGAAAACCTGCCGGATTATGGGCAAGATTCTTAACATTTTTACATCTTAATTTTACGACTTATCAAATTACAAAAGATGAACTTATTATAAAAAAGGGATTTTTAAAACAAAGAACGAATACAACAGAATTATATTTATTAAAAGATCCTGATATGGTTATGTCTCTTTGGCAAAGAATTATTAAAGTAGGAACCATTAAAGTAATTATTGATTCTCATTCAAAAGTGGAAAGAGCAGGAGAAATTATTATGATTAAAAATATTAGGGATTGTGAGAAAGTTAGAAAGCTTCTTCGAGACGCGATTGAAGCAGATGTTATGGAAAGAAATATTACTTATTTTGATAAAATATAATCTACTAGGAATTAGTAGATTTTTTTGATATAATCAATTTGGTGATATTATGAGTAAACCTTTGGCTATTAAACTTGCTCCTAAGAGTTTAGGAGAAGTCATTGGACAAGAGCATTTAATTGGAAAAGATAAAATTCTTACGAATTTAGTAAAGAATAAAAAATTATTCTCGATGATTTTATATGGAAAACCTGGTATTGGGAAAACTTCTATCGCTAATGCTTTAGTAAATGATTTAGAAGTAAGATATCGATTTTTAAATGCAGTTACGAATACAAAGAAAGACTTAGATGTTGTGATTGAAGAAGCTAAAATGTATGGAGAAATTGTCTTAATATTAGATGAAATCCATCGTTTGAATAAAGATAAACAAGATATTTTACTTCCAGAATTAGAAAGTGGCAGAATTATTTTGATTGGAATGACTACTTCTAATCCTTATCATGCGATTAATCCAGCAATTAGAAGTAGATGCCAATTATTTGAATTAAAAGAATTAGAAACTTCTCATATTATAAAAGGCTTAAAAAAGGCTATAAAACACCCTGATTTAGAGAAAATTGAAATAGATGATAAAAGTATTAAGTTGATAGCTAAACTATCGGGGAATGACCTTAGATACGCTTATAACTTATTAGAGATAGCTTACTATTCTTCTGATAATAAAAAAATAACAGAAGAAAGAATTACCAGTATTTCTAATAAACCTGTTTTCTTCTCCTTTAAAGGAGATGATGGTCATTATGATGTATTAAGTGGATTACAAAAATCTATTCGAGGGAGTGATGTAGATGCTTCCTTACATTATGCAGCAAGATTAGTTATAGAAGGAGATTTAGAATCATTATTTCGTAGATTATCTGTTATTGCTTATGAAGATATTGGTCTTGCTAATCCAGCTATTGGACCACGATTAAATGCTGTTATTGATGCCGTAGAAAGAATTGGATTACCAGAAGGAAGAATCCCAATAGGTGAAATAATAGTAGAGATGGCATTATCTCCTAAAAGTAATAGTTCTCATATCGCATTTGATGCTGCTTTAGAAGATATTGAAAAAGGGAATGTAGGAAGTATACCTCCTCATATTAAAACAGACTCCCCTCTTTACAAATATCCTCATGACTATCCAAACTCTTATGTCATTCAACAATATTTACCAGATCGAATTAAAAATAAAAAGTATTATCAACCAAAAGATAATGGTTATGAAAGACAAATAAAAGAAATATATGATCGAATTGAAAAATTAAAAAGAGGAAGTTAGTGATATGAACCCCGTTTCTTGGACATAAGAAACGAGGTTTTATTATGGCTAAAATAAATTATGAAGAAAGAATTAATTTATACTATGATAGAAAGAATGGAATGTCTTTTACTTCTTTAAAATCAAAATATGGTATCAATAAATCTGGAGTTGAATATCTAGTTAGATTAATTGATAAACACGGATTTGATATTCTTAGAACTAACGAAAATAAAAATTATAGTTCTAAGGAAAAAGAAAGAATTTTGAATCGAATCCTTATTGATAATGAGTCTATTTTATCTGTATCAATAGATGAAGGATT
>CADBSF010000029.1 GCA_902797265.1 uncultured Erysipelotrichaceae bacterium | reverse complement strand
GCAGAAAACTTTGGATGGATGAATTGGGCAAAGAATGGTGAAAGAGCCGGAACAGCAGGCTATGCTTATCGTTTAGAAGGAATCGAAGTCCTTCTTGTTGAAAAAGGAAAAAGTCCACCAAAAAGAGCCAATCAAAATCAAAAACTTCCATTCTATGAAAAAAAATAAGAGAATAGATTTTTCTATTCTCTTTACTTTTGTGTGTGATAAAAAGTTGTAATATTATAGATATACTGTTTTAGTGAGTAATTATTATTTCTTGCCAGTAAACATATGGTATCTCTTAAACTTGAATTTGTAATTCTTTCTCGAAGATTCCTATCTCTTGTTATATATTTTTCTTCCCCTGTTTCAAAATAGGCTACGCAACAGGCTAGAGAAGTTTCTCTATTACTATTATTGCACATGGTATCTACATATTCGTTTACTAAAGCTATTGCAACTTCTTCTGGCATCAAAGTAGGAGTATCTTGATTTCTATTTTGTTTGCTATTGCAACATTTATTAAAATGATCAATGTAGTCTTCATAAGAAAATTTACTATCTTGACTTTTCAAAATAAGAGCAATGATTTCTCTTATATTTCTCATTTTTTCTATACTATCAATTTTTAATTTTTCACTTAATACCTTACTATTTTTATTTACAAATTCATTTTTATATTGTATAGCAACAAACTTATAAAATTCATCACAATTTCCTTTATTTAGAGTTTTTTCTTTTTTCTTTTTCGCAATATATAAATCAATTAAATTAGTAAGAACTGTATTGTAAGATTCATCTCCATCACAAACTAGAGCAATTCCATCTTTTTGAAAACAAAATGGATTTGGTTTGATTAGACCTTTTTGGATGTAGGAATCTTTTTTTATAAAATCTAAAAGTCGATCTGCATCTTCTTTTCTTATTAATCTTACTACAATATCATCAAATCTAATTTCTCTTCCAGTTTTAGATACATGAGAAATATGATTATCTGTTAAGAAGTTAAAGATTTTCTTTGCTCCTACTTCAATATGAAGAGCATCTAAGGGAATATATACTTTAATATGTTCTTTTGCGTTATCTGCTTTTTTATCATGGGAAATAAATTGACAAAAGTAAGACCAATCAGAACTATGAATTAAATCGATTCCGGGATCGTTATGATAATAAGTTAACCAATTATTAAAAGCACTATTTATATGGGCGCAATTTGAATAGGATTTATTACCTTTAAAATGAGAGGGACTTTCTCCATCTCTTAAATCATATTGATTTTCTTCTTTCTTTACTCCTATTCTAATTAACTTATTGTAAATCATATTACAAGTATCTTTTGAATTAAACGACAAATTTGGATTTTCTAATGCAATATCTCTAAAAAACTTTAAGAAGTCATTGATCTTTTTTCTTTTTTCAAAGTAGTTAAAAAAATTATTCATAGTCTTCTCCATTGCTGATAATATGATCCAACATATCTTCGGTTATTTCTAGTGTATCTTCTAAATCAATTTTATCCAAATCATTTGTATCTCTAGTAATTTGATCTAATTCCATTTTCCCTTTTTCCATCGTATCATCTAATTCAATTTCTTCATTTTGATATCTTACTTTCATTTTATTACCATCCTTTTATTTCATTGTATCATATTTTCTTATTTTTTGATACAATAGAAGTAAGGAGAATGATAAGATGAGTTTTTTAATTGGTGTTCTAATTTTCATATTATTTATAATAGGACTTATTTTCTATTTTAAAGTAAAAATAAAAAGCTTTTTTAATCAATTAGGATTTCCTATTTCTTCTATTCCTGAAATTATAGAAGAAGCTAGATTAGAAGATGAAGAAGTACCAAAGAGTCTTTCTAGTATGGATAGAATTTATTTCGATCAAATAAGGAGAGATTTTCCTGATCTTTCGATAGATGAGTTAAAGAAGATATCTGAGAAGGTGTTATTAGATTGTTATTTAGCTTTTGATAAGAAAGATACGAGTCATTTAAAAGGAAAAATAAAAAGTTTTGTTGATAAGATGATTGAAGATAATAACGATAAAGATATTTCTTTTCAAAATATTAAGATTCATAAAACAGTATTAAATCATTATCAAAAGAGTGGAGGAATTGCTTCTATTACTTTTTCTACTAGTTATCAATATTATAAGATAGAAGGAGAAAAGAATAAGAAAGTTCAAGATCGAGTTAGAACTATATTCTTATATATTTATGATAGTAATAAAGTTCCTACAACTTTTAGTATTCATTGTCCAAATTGTGGTAGTCCTATTTCTACTTTAGGCAACGATAATTGTAGTTATTGTGGAGGTGTTGTGAAAGAATTGTATAGTAAGACATTTATTTGTTCCGATATTGAGAAATATTAGATAATTCTGTAAAAAAAGTGTAAAAATAGTAGATAATTCCAAATTAATGGATTTGATAATAAAAAAATATGATGTATAATGGAAATGGATGGTAGGGAAAAGGAAAATACAAATGAGAATTATAAAGATAATTTTGGTAACTATTTTAGTAATAATAGTTTCAATGAATTGTATTTTAGTATTTAAGACATTATTTTATCCTAAAGAGGTTCCTAGTATATTTGGATACAAACCATTTATTGTTTTATCTGGAAGTATGCATCCTACTTTTGATTATGGTGATTTAATCATAACAAAAGAAACAAAATTTGCTGATTTAAAAATAGGTGATGTAATATCTTTCCGAAATTCTGATGATTCTATTACTACACATCGAATTATTAGAGAGGAAAATGGATGCTTTGTAACACAAGGGGATAATAATAATAAAGAAGATGATGGGATAATATGTTCTAAACACTTAGAAGGAAAATATTTGAATAGAATTATTGGACTAGGAAACGTATTATTATTTATCAAAGAGCCATTAGGTTTTTGTCTTTTAATGGCAATTCTTATTATTATTTGTATTTATTTATACCTATGGGAGCCAAAATTAAAACAGAGAAGAAAGAAGGAAGAGTAATATGGAAAATAAAAAGAAAGATAAAAGAAAAAAATTATTGGTAATTATATTATTACTATTATTTGGAGTAACGGCAGGTTATTTATCTAATACTTATGCAAAATATGCAAGTACAATTAATGGTAGTGGAACCGTTACTGTTGCGAAATGGGCATTTGATACGGATAATGCAGATGCTAATTTTACAATTAATTTAGATAAAACTTATGATGCAGATACTTTAATTGGAGGAAAGATTGCTCCTGGTACAAGTGGAAGTTTTATAATTGAACTTTCTAATGAAAATACTGAAGTTGGAGTAAGTTATACCGTTTCATTAGGTGATGTTACTAATGCTCCAAGTAATATCGTATTTAAAAATGGATCAACAGTAATTGGTGCAGGAGATACTATTACAGGAACTTTAACTCCAGGAGAAACAGGAAAAGAAGTAACAGTTAATTGGGAATGGCCATATTATTCAAGTGATGCTGATGATGTTGAAGATACAGCAGATGGAGCTGCAGCAAAGACAATGACAGTTAATGCAACGATTACTGGTGTTCAAATTGAGCCAGTTGAATAAAAAAATTAAGATTTTCTTAATTTTTTTTTGTTTAAGGGTTTAAATTCTATAATATTATGGTAAAATATATAATATGAGAAGAATAGCGATTGTGGTAACCATTTTAATACTAAGTGTTTTGCTAATATTTAATATATGTTCCATGTTAAATATTAGTTTCTTTCATTTTAGAATTTATAAGATTGCTTCTGGTAGTATGCGACCAATATTAAATGTTGGAGAAGTTATTCTAATAAAAGATAATTTGGATTATAAAAAGGGAGATATTATCACTTATAAAAGAAACAATCATTATATTACTCATAGAATTATTCAAATAAATGAGGATGAAATAATTACTAAAGGGGATAATAATAATACGAATGATGATTCTATCTTAAAAGAAGATGTTATAGGAAAAGTAGTATTAAAATTAAAAGTAATGGGTTTTTTATACTTTTTATTGAATAAACCTTTTACATGGTTATTAGCGTTTATGATTGGAATAGTAATTATCTTATTATTACCAACTTATAAAAGAATTAAAGATCGAATTATTGATAATGAAATAATTTAGAGGTGACTAATATGAAAAAGAAAAAAAGACTGATTATTTTTACCATCGTATTTTTTCTTGTTTGTGCTTCTTATTATTATATTAATTACACGTTATCTAAATATAAAACGAATGTGATACATTCAGGAGAAACATCAATTGCTAAATGGGAAATTATTATTGATGATGGTGCTAGTAATAATATCGAGTTACTTCTTGGAGGAGATAGTGTTAGTTATACATTAAGTATTACTAGTAAGAGTGAAGTAGCACAAACTTATTCAATATTATTTTCTAATTTACCTGATCATGTTGCGATTGCGGTTGATGATGGAGAATATGTTACAAGTTCAGGAGGAAATATATCCTTTATTGATGTTGGAGAATTTCCAGCAAATAGTAGTAATGTGAATCATCTACATACGTTACATTTTAAAGCATTAAGTACGGCAGAAGCAATCAGTAATGTAGATATTAATTTAGAAGTTAAATCCACACAAATTAATATGGATTAAAATAATATTGAAAGGAAGGTGTTAATATGAAAGATCATTTATTAAAATATGTTACTGTACTATTATTGACTCTTGTATTTGTATTGACACCAATTACTTTTAGTAAATATGTCAGTAATTTAGACCATCGATTATCTTTATCTATCGTGATTGCTAATTATACGATTCATTTTGATGCCAATGGTGGTACTGGGGTAATGAATGATTTAGTAATTAGTAGTACTGGAAGTGCAACTTTAACTAATAATTCTTTTACGAAAAGATTTGCAATCTTTAATGGTTGGAATACTGCAGCAAATGGATCTGGTACACCATTTCAAGATGGAGCAACCATCGATGATGTGTCTAGTTTAGGTGGAGATGGGGTAACTTTATATGCACAATGGACTCCTACCTTAGAAACAGTATACTCTCATGTCAGTCCTTGTACATTTAATGGAAACAATGGATTAGTTACTGGAGATTTATGTAGCGAATATCATAATGATCGTTTAATAAATACTGGAATTAAGTTATTTGATGAAGATAATTATGGCTATGATTTTGAAATATCATTTACTATAGATAATTATCATTATTATACTGATGAAACTGGAGTAATTGAACAATCTACATTTTTTAATACAAAATTAGAAAATCAACAAGCCAAATATCCTGGCTACATATTGAGAAATGTTTTAAATTCAACTTCAGCAGTTGAATTTACTGGAGTAAATCCTGAAGGATATGGTAGATATGCTAGTGGAAATATATCAATTTCTAAAATAAACAAACTAACTGTGAGAAGAGTAAATGGAAAAATTTATTATCGAATAAATGAAGGACCTTATATTTACACTGAACATGATACAACTAGTTCTACTGCACCTAGGTTTGATACTCCCGTAACATTTGGAGGATCTTTAAGTGCTGTTTTAGATACGATTACAGGAACTTACAATTATACACCGTTTCGAATTATTAATGGAACATTATCAAATATGATCATTAAAGAAGGAACTATAACAGAAAATGATCTTATAACGGTAACATTATCTGGTAATGGTGGAACCTCTATTACTGCTTCTTATAAGGAAAATGAAGAATTAGGAAATATAGTAACCTCACGAGATGGTTATATCTTTACTGGTTGGTATACAAAAGCTAGTGGAGGAACATTAGTGCCAGCTAATACTATCATAACAGAAGAAATTACTTATTATGCTCATTGGGTAAAAAGTGCTAAATCACTTACTTTTCAACAAAATCAATTTACTTTAAATGTAGGGGAAACTGCTCAAATAATTCCTACTAATGCTTCTTCAATTGGTGAAGAATGGACATATTCTTCAGGAAAATCACAAATAGTAACAGTTGATCAAACAGGATTAATTACAGCAAAAAATGTAGGGAAAACATATATAAGAGTAAGAGGAAAAACTAGTGGTCAATACAAAGATATAAATGTAACAGTATCTGGATCTGTAAGTGACATTACTTATTATAATAATCCGATTAATATTGTTCTTGGAAATACTTATGATGCTCATGCAAATATTAGTAATTTATCAAGTATTCTAGAAACATTTACTTTTACTTCAAGTGATGACAATTTTTTTACTGTTGATTCTTCTACAGGTATTATTACTCCAATAAAAACGGGATATAATAAAGTATTAACTATAAAAGGAGATACTTCTGAACTTACAAATGATATTAAAGTTAATATAGGTAATCCTGGTTCTGTTGCTGAAATACAAGTTCAATCGAATCCAATACCAATCGTTTTAGGAAATACATTTGATGCGAAATCAATTTTAACAAATCTTGAAAATGTTACAGAGACGTATTCTTTTTCATCTTCCTCAACTAGTATATTTACTGTTAATTCATCAACAGGAGTTATTACTCCAATTAAAGCATCACAAGATGGAATTCTTAGAATAAAAGGAAATACTTCTAAGATAACCATGGAGATAAAAGTTAGTATTACTAATAGTTAAGTTAATACAAATTAGTATTAACTTTTTTTTTGAAAAGATATTTTATTTGGTATAATGTATATGGAGGGGAACCTATGAATGAAAATACTCATTATACTTGTACTAATTGTGGATGTAGTTTTTTTAGTAATCAAAAAATTACTCAGTGTATGATTTGTCAAAAATCGTTATTAGAAAATACAGTTTCTTATGATATTCAAGATTCTTATTTTGGAGTTTTTCATAAGAGTATCGAAGATTTTCAAAAAGAGTATCGAAAAGTATTATGGAATCCTTTTCTTCCTTTTTCTTTTCGAAATCAAAAAAATATAATAAAAGCCTATCTTCCTTGTTATTACTGTAATACTCATTTAGAAGGAGTAGTTGATTATTATTGTAAGGATAAGAAGTCTTCTAATAAGTATCAAGTTCAAATGAAAATTAATGCTGATTATAAAAATGAATTTATTTCTCTTAATCAGATTTGTCCTACTACTATTATTAATTCTGTTAGTGATACTTTTCAATATGAACAATATCGTTCTGATTTATTAAGAAATTCTATTATTTTAGATAAAACAGTTGAAGAAGAATTAGAAAAGCAAAAATATTATGAAGAATTAACCAATCAAACTTTGTTAGGTGTGAAAGGAAAAGTACCTCATGACTTAAAAAAAGTTAATAATAAGAATATTTCTATTAATGATACTAGTTATCGTTTAGTCTATTTACCAATCTATTTAAAAGTATTGTCTTATCAAAATAAGAAATATTATTTTATTATGAATGGAGAAGATGGAAAAGTATTCTTTTCTTCTGTATTTAGTAAGATTTCTATGATTATTTTTATTCTTATTATATTCTTTGTTGTTTTTCTTCTTACTTCTTTTATAATAAGGATGATATAGGAGGTAGAGTATGTTAAAAAGATTATTATTATTAATTTGTCTTTTTCTATTTCCTTTTTTAGTAAATGCAGAAAATGTGAGAACTAGAAATCAATTATTAGTACCTAATGATGTTACAGTAACAGAAGAAAATATAGAAGAAATTTTAAAGACTCCTAGTGTGGATGCTTCGTTAAAAATATATGATTTTATTAATGTTTTATCCGTTAGTGAAGAAAGAAAAATCTATCAGAATATTCTTGATTTTACTGAAAAAACAAATTTAGATTGTGTAATTGTAACTACTAATGATTTAAAAGGTTTCTCTATCAGTGAATATGGTTATCATTTTTATGATTATAATGATTTTCTAGAAGAAGGAATTATTTTTGTTATATCTGTTCAAGATAATAAGAAAAATATTTTTATGGGAAATAATGGAAAAAAAGATAGTAAGATTTTTACTACTTATAATGATCAAAATATTAATAGTATTTTAAAGTACGTTTATGATAATGTGAAAATAGATGAGTATTATCAAGCTAGTGTTGATTTTATTCAATTATTAGAGAAGTTTTATGAAGCAGGGAATGGATCTTTTGTTATTGATGAAGATGGAGAATTAGTTTATCAGTTTCCTTTATTAGAAGTTCTTATTATTACGATTTCTCTTACTATTATTATTATTCTTTTATTATATAAAGTTTTTAAAAAGAAAATGATTTCTTATCACATGAATAAAATTGATTCTTCTACTTTGAATATTCAAGTTGTAAAAGAAGAGATTTTGAAATAGTTTTTTATGGGGAATGGTGAAGAGAATCAGGTTGACTAAAAGTATTTGATTTGATATACTTTAGATATAAATTTAAAAGAGATAGGAGAGTTTTATGGGATTAATAAAAGCTGCTGTAGGGGCTATTGGTGGTACTCTACATGATCAATGGAAAGATTATATCCGTTGTGAAGATTTAGGTAATGATATCTTAATGAAAAAGGTATCTACTAAGACTGGCATTATTTCTAAAGATAGTGCTATTCAAGTTGCACCAGGACAAATTGCTGTTATTTTTGACAGTGGAAAAGTTTTAGATGCTACTTGTGAAGAAGGTATTTATACTTTCGATCAATCTACTTCACCAACTTTTTTTGCTGGGCAATTTGGTGATGTATTTAAAGAAATGTGGAATCGTTTCACTTATGGTGGAGGAGTAAGTAAGGAACAAGCTGTTTTCTATATTAATGCAAAAGAGATTATGGATAATAAGTTTGGAACACCTGCGCCTATTCCATTCCAAGATTGGTCTCATCCAATTCCAAATCAAATGACTGGAACTATGAGTCCATTACGTGTAGAAGTTAAATGTTTTGGTAAATATACATTTAAGATTAGTGATCCATCTACTTTTATGAGTCGTGTTGCTGGTACAAGTGATGAATATCACAAAGAAGATTTATGTGAACAAATGAGATCTGAAGTTGTAGGCGCTTTCCAAAATGTGTTAAATGAACTTGGTAATTCAGTTCATAAAGTACCTGTATTGGAACTTCCAAGTGCAACTGATGAAATTAAGAAAACAATGGATGAAAAAGTATTCGATCAACCAATTCGTGATCGTGGAATTAGTATCGTAGGATTTGTTGTTGAATCTGTAACATTAGATGATGAATCTAATCAAAAAATCGACAATTACGAACTATCTTCAAATTCATTCATGCAACAAGGTACGCTTGTTGGTTCTTATGGAAAAGCTGTTCAAGATGCTGCAAATAATCCAAATGGAGCTGGAACAGGATTCATGGGAATTGGTATGATGAATATGGCAAGTGGTGGAATGATGGGTGCTGCTACTCAAGGAGCATTCACTAATAAAGGAGTTACTGCTCAAGATTTAGGAGTTAATCCTGGAGCACCAGCTGCACCAGCTGCTCCTGCAAATGGAGGAGAAGAAGTTTTGGAAAGTAGTGAAGCACCAAATTTCTGTCCTAAGTGTGGAACAGCTACTAATGGAGCAAACTTCTGTTCAAAATGTGGAACTAAATTAGTTTAAAAAAATAAAAATAAGTCATAGTATTTCTTTATTACTGACTTATTTTTTTTGTTCTTTTTTTCTTGACAAAGCTTTCTATTTGTTGAAATATAACGATATTTTTTTTAATAAAAAATTTTTATACTCTCTTTTTCTTCTTGTTTGACAGAGTTTTTTCCCTTTGTTAGAATAGATAACTGTCACGGATTAGAGAGGTGTTAAAAATGGAAATTCAAGAAAAAGACATTTATCAAGTGTGTCGTGAGGAACCATCCCTCATATTTACCTTGATAAAGCAAGGGGAAGTTGAAATTGTATATCGTTTAATTCATGATAATATTGTATCTATTAATGTAGTAGATAGTGTTGGAAATGATATTCTTACTAGATTATTAAAGGCAAGAGAATATGATTTAGTGTTAGAATTTATGAAAAAGAAGAATTGGGATGTTAATCATCAGAATAGTGAAGGAAATACTTTTTCTCATGTTCTAGCAACTGATCAAAGTATTCAAACTGTAGGAATATTTGAACAACTTAAAAAGAAAAAGAATTATATGCCTAATATTAAAAATAAAAAAGGAGAGACTGCTTTAGATTTAGCAATTAATAATCATTATTTATGTTGTGCTTTTAAAATATTAGAGGATAAAAGATTTAATGATATTGATGTTTATTCTTTTAAAAACTTATTTAATGTAAGTATAAAGAATCGTTTTTATGGAAAATATTCTAAGATTCATAATTTAGAAGTTATTGTTGATAACTTAGAAAAAAAAGAATTAATTCCTAGTATGATGGATTTAATTCATAAGATAGTAGAACATATGGATATTATCAAAAGAGAAATTATGAATAATAAATCTACTTTATTGGAATCTTTAATTAATAGTTATTTAGTTTATGCATAAAAGGAATGATTCCTTTTTTTCTTTTGGTGTGATATAATTAGACGTAGTAAATGGAGGGATAATATGCATTTACCTGATTATAAAGAAGCTAGAACTCGTGATAAGAGAGATTATCATCGATTTGATTTTTCCCTTGATGAAGAATTAAAGAATAAATATCAAGGTATGAAATATTATATTAAGACTTATGGTTGTCAGATGAATGAGCATGATAGTGAAGTAATTGAAGCTTTATTAGAACTATTAGGTTTTATTAAAACTGATCATTATTTAGAAAGTGATTTAATCATTTTAAATACTTGTAGTATTAGAGAAAATGCTCATAATAAAGCTTTTGGTATGCTTGGAAGAATTAAACATTTGAAACAAGAAAAACCTGATTTAATAGTAGGTATTTGTGGTTGTATGGCACAAGAAGCTAGTGTTGTAGAAGCTATTTTAAGAGATTATAAATTTGTTAATTTTGTGGTTGGTACTCATAATTTACATGAATTACCTAAAGTATTAGATCATTCTATTCAAAATGAAACACAAGAGATAGAAGTTTACTCTAGAGAGGGAGATTTAATCGAAGAAGTACCTGTTGTTAGAGCTAATTCATATAAAGCTTATGTTAATATTATCTATGGATGTGATAAGTTCTGTACTTATTGTATAGTTCCTTATACAAGAGGAAGAGAAAGAAGTAGAAAGAAAGAAGACATATTAAAAGAAGTAGATCAGTTAATAGCGGATGGGTATCAAGAAATTACTTTGTTAGGACAAAATGTTAATGCTTATGGAAAAGATTTATATCATGATTATAACTTAGGAGACTTATTAGAAGAAATTGCTTTTAAAAATATTCCTAGGATTCGTTTTATGACTTCTCATCCTTGGGATTTTACCGATAAAATGATAGAAGTAATTGGAAAGTATCCTAATATTATGCCTAGTATTCATTTACCTGTACAAAGTGGGTCTAATCGTATTTTAAAATTAATGGGTAGAAGATATACAAGAGAAAGTTATTTGGAATTATTTCATAAAATAAAAAAACAAATTCCTAGAGTTAGTGTTTCTACTGATATTATTGTAGGATTTCCTCAAGAAGAGGAAGAAGACTTTTTAGATACGTTACGTTTAGTAGAGGAATGTCGATATGATAATGCTTTTACTTTTATCTTTTCTCAAAGAGAAGGAACACCTGCTTGTCGATTAGAAGATAATACTACTTTAGAAGAGAAAGAAGAAAGATTACAAAGATTAAATACTTTAGTCAATACAATCTTTTTAGAAAATAATCAAAAACTAGTTGGAACTTCTTTAGAAGTAATGGTAGAGGGAATTAGTGATAAGAAAACAATGTATTATGGATATAGTGATACGAATAAATTAATTAATTTTTCTTGTGATAAAGAATTAAAACCAGGAGATCTTGTTTCTGTAGAAATTACGGATGCTAAGACATGGAGTTTAGATGGAAGAAGTATTTAAACGTTTAGATCAAGTAATTGCTTGTATTACAGATAGTAAAGAATATCAGATATGTATTTCTATCCAAGATAAAATGAAAGATAATGAAGAAATTACTCAGTTAATTGAGCAAGTTAAAGATACACAAAAGAAATATATTCGTAGTGGATATTCTCCTGTTATAAAAGAAGAATTAGATGATTGTCAAAGAAAATTAGAAGATATTCCTATTTATCAAATTTATTTACAAAATTTAAGAATTGTTAATGAAAAGATTGATTTGGTTAAAGATACTTTAAATGATTATTTTTTAGAATTATTCAAAGAAAAATACTAGTATGGACTAGTATTTTTTAAGTCATTTATAATTAATTGTGTTGTTTTTTCTATGAAATCTACAATTCTATCAATATCTAAAGTATAGGTTTTTTCTTCTTTTGAATCTTCTATTAATAAACTCATTTTATTAATTAAAATATCTAATTTATCAACAGGTATTTCTTTTATGGATGTTTTTGGCATTACAAAATCTTCATAGAAAAGAGATAAATCTAAGTTATATTTATCAATTATTTTGATATTTAGATTCGTATAATCTGAATAAAGCATTTCTAACATTTCTTTTTCTGTTGCTTTTATTTTGGAACCATCTTTTAGAGTAATTAGATTCTTATTAATGATTGTTGGTAGGAATGCTTCTATCCATATTTTATCTGTATAAAGATGAATGTAATAACCTAAATTGAAAGAATTATAGGGAAACATTGGGTATCTTTTTTTAAATATTTCGATATTTGGAATATCTTTCTTTGTATTAAATAAGAAATGAGATTCTTTTCTAGAAGTACCTACTTGTTTTGCAACATCTGGTGCAATAGATCCTAGATAGTAATCTTTTGTATTTTCTACTTTGATATAATCTAATAATTTTTTCGCAACAGCAAGATGAATAATGGTTGAAGCCATATGAAAACCTCCTTCTATTCTTTTTTATTATATCATATCTTTTCTTCTTTTTAGTACTCTTTTTTCTGAACTTGCATACATTAATAGGGGAGGGACTTATGACTAATTATAAAGAGATAGTTACGAAAGCTATTATTTCTAAGGGGAAGAGATTATTTACTAGTTCTCATACGGTTTTAGCTGATCATCCTTCTACTATATTAGGATGTTGGGTGATTAATCATAATTTTCATGGTAGTCGGAATCAAGATGAAATTATTATTGATGGAGAATATGATGTTAATATTTGGTATTCTTCTTTTGATGATTCTAAAACAGATGTTATAAGACAACATGATACTTATCATGAAATTGTTCATATGAAAAATAGGGATAGTAATCAAAATGAAGAAATTATTGTAAGAAGTTTAAAACAACCTAATTGTGTTAAAATAGATATTGATCAAGATAAGATTCATTATACGATTGAAAAAGAATTAGGAATTGAATTAGTAGGAGATATTAAAGTAAAAGTAGAAGCTAATTTAGAAGAAGATCCTTGGGATGAAATTATGGAAGAAGAACAGATAAATCAAAATACTGAGGAGATTAATCAAGTGAAAGAAAACTTTATTGAAGATACGTTATAGGTTGACAAATTTGTAAAATTTTATTAAAATAACACTCAATTTAAGGGGTGTTTTATTGTGAATCAGGTTATGTATGATGTTTTATGCGCTACTAATATAACAGAAGTTAGAGAACATGATATTTATTATGATAAAATCTATTATCAGACAAATGAAATGTTAAAAGAATTGTTTCATAATTTTGATGTAAGAGGAAAAGATGTTTTAACCGTTTTAGCAAGTTCTGATCAATTATTTTATGCTTATAATTATGGAGCAAAAAGTGTAGATACTTTTGATATTAATAAATTAGCCTATTACTATTATTATTTAAGAAAATGGGGAATTCTTTATTTAGATAAATATTATCCTCCTATACATGATATTATCTTTTCTCATAAATTTATTAATGATGTTTTTTATAGAATGAATGTCGTTAGTGAAGAAGATAGAGAGGCTTATTTTTTTTGGAGAGAATATTGTAAACATAATTTAGTTTTTGAAAATAGTGATTTATATTATATAAATACTTTTCCTATCGATTCTACTATTTCCGATTTATCATATTTAAAGAGTATATTAGAAACTAGAAAATTATCTTTTAAACATCTTGATATTACAAAAGAAATTGATATTGATAAAAAATATGACGTTATTATTTTATCTAATATTATGGAATATTTGGGATATGATACTTCTTATCCTCAAATCATTGATAATTTTAATCGGTTATTAAAAGATGATGGAATTATTGTTTGTAGTCATTTTATTTTTAAAGAAGCTCGAGAACGATTCTATTTAAGAGGAGATTTTAAATATGAAGAGTTTCCTAATTTTAAGAAAGAGTCTTCCTTAAAGGCAGAAGGAAAACCTATCGGATATTGTTATAAAAAAAGATACTGTTAACAAAAAATAGTTGACAGTTTCTTTTTTTTTTATTATAATTACATTGTGTTTTAGAAATGGAGGGATTACTATGGCAGTTAAACTAAGATTAACAAGAATGGGTGCGAAAAAGAGACCTACTTATCGTATTGTTGCGACTGATAGTAGAAGACCAAGAGATGGAGCTTATTTAGAGCTTATTGGTACTTATTCACCTGTTGGAGAATGTCAAGTTAAAATCAATGAAGAAGTTGCCTTAAAATGGTTAAATAATGGTGCTATTCCTACTGATACCGTTCGTAACTTATTCAGTAAAGAAGGAATTATGAAGAAATTTTCTGATTCTAAAAAGAAGGATAAATAGTTATGGATTTAGTAGAGTTAACAGAAGAGATTGTAAAGTCACTTGTTGTTCATAGTGATGGTGTAAGTGTTAAGGAATTTCCTACTGAAGAAGAAGATGTTATTTTAATTCAAGTTATGGTTGAAGAAGAAGACATGGGAAGAGTCATTGGTAGAGAAGGAAGAACTGCTAATGCTATTAGAACTCTTGTACAAGCAAGTAGTGCTTTACATGATAA
Source organism: uncultured Erysipelotrichaceae bacterium (assembly GCA_902797265.1). Lineage (GTDB taxonomy): Bacteria > Bacillota_I > Bacilli_A > RF39 > UBA660 > UBA3789. The sequence goes on along the minus strand of CADBSF010000029.1, from coordinate 3,174 downwards.
TAAATATGTTAAGATTAACATAGATAAGTTTTAAGGAAAGGCCTTGAGTAAAATCAGGGTTTTTGTTTTGTTTTAATTGAAGATTCTTTTTTTCTGTTTCTTTTTTTTTCACTTTGTTATATAATTTAATGTGAGGTTATAGATTATGAATGATGAATTAAAAATACCTGTTCATGTAGGAATTATTATGGATGGGAATGGAAGATGGGCACAAGAGAGAGGTATGGTTCGTACTATGGGTCATAAATCCGCTATTAATACTTTGAAAGAATTATGTGCTCATATGGCTGAGGTAGGAGTAAAGTATTGTTCTTTATATGCTTTTTCTACTGAAAATTTTAAAAGAGATAAAAAAGAAGTCAAATTTTTAATGAATTTATTTGTTTCTTCTTTTAAGAAAGAATATATAAAATTAAAGGAACGTGGAGTTCGAATTGTTTTTTCTGGAAGAAGAGAACCTCTTCCACAAGAAGTATTAGATATTATTGATCAAATTACAGAGGAAACAAAAGTAAATTCCGATTTGGTATTAAATGTTTGTCTTAATTATGGATCTCATGCAGAAACTGTGGATATGGTTAAAAAAATATGTGAACAATATAAAAAGGGAGATATTTCTTTAGATGATATCGATGAAGAATTTATTCAAAGAAATATGTATCAAGATTTACCACCACTTGATTTTGTGATTCGTACTAGTGGTGAATTAAGACTCAGTAATTTTATGTTATATCAAGCTAGTTATGCAGAATTTTACTTTCCTCAAGTATATTTCCCAGATTTTAATAGTGAAGAATTTGATAAAGCTATTTTAGAATTTAATAAAAGAAAAAGAAGGTTTGGAGGAGTAGAAAATGAAACAAAGAATTCTTAGTGCTATTATCTTAATAGCTGTATTTGTTCCTCTTTTAATTATAGGAGATTTGCCATTTGCAGTTCTTATGTCAGTATTATCTGTATTTGGTTTATATGAGTTATTAAAGGTTAGAGAAAGTAAGAAAGAATTTCCTTTTCTATTAAAATTATTAGCTTTTGGATTAACCATTTATTTCTCCTTATATAATACGAATACTATTGAATTTAGACATAGTTTTGATTATCGAGTAATGGCTTTTATTATCTTTGTATTTTTATCTCCTATGGTATTTATTAATAATACAAAGAAATATAATTTAAATGATTCTTTATTCTTAGTAGGATCTGTATTGTTTATTGGATTAAGTTTTAATTTAATTACCGTTACTAGATATTTTGATATTAATTATATATTTTATCTACTAATTATCGCTACTATTTCAGATACTTTTGCATTGTTTACAGGTATGTTAGTAGGAACTCATTCTTTATGTCCTAAAATAAGTCCTAAGAAGACGATTGAAGGATTAATTGGAGGAGTATTTATGGGTACATTTACTGCGACTGCTTTTTATACGACTGTTATTAGTTCTCATACTTCTTTAGTTGTAGTAATTCTTTGTACTTGTTTCTTATGTTTGATTGGACAATTAGGAGATTTAGTATTTTCTTCTATTAAGAGATATTATGATGTAAAAGATTTTTCTAATGTTATTCCTGGACATGGAGGAATATTAGATCGATTTGATAGTTTGATTTTTATTACATTAGCATTTATTTTATTAATTGGAATATTATAAGGAGGGATTGTTTTGGATATTATTATTAACTTATTAGTTTTTATTCTTGTATTAGGAATTATTGTATTAGTACATGAATTTGGACATTTTATTTTTGCTAAGATGAATGGTGTTTATGTTTATGAATTTGCTCTTGGTATGGGACCTAGAATATGTGGATTTAAAGGAAAAGAGACAGAGTATAATATAAGGGCAATTCCTATTGGTGGATTTTGTCAATTAGCTGGAGAAGATTTAGATAGTGATGATAGTAATAATGTTCCTAAGGAGAGAAGACTTCAATCAAAAAAAGCATGGCAAAGATTTTTAATTATGGCTTTTGGTCCTTTAAATAACTTTATTTTAGCGATTATCTTACTATTCTTTATTGCTTTAATTTGGGGTGGAACTACCATGAATCCTGTTATTACTTCTATAGAAGGAGATTCTGTATCAGCAAAAGCAGGGTTAGAAAAAGGAGATACTATTTTAAAAATTAATGGTCATAAAATTACGACTAGTGATGATATATCTCTTTATCTTGCCATAGCAAATCCTGAAAAGAAAAATACCATTGAAGTAAAAAAGAGTAATGGAGATAAGGAAACTTATCAAATTAAACCAAAGAAGGTAGAAAAGAAAGGAAAAACTTCTTACGTTTATGGCATTGGTATTAAGCAAAAAAGAACTCATGGTTTAGGAAATTCTTTTGCCTATACTTATAAAAAGACAAAATCTATTTTTAAACAAATGTGGGTTACGGTATCTACTTTAGTTACTGGTGGTATTAAGTTAAGTCAATTATCTGGACCAGTAGGTATTTATTCTATTGTAGGGGAACAAAGAAGTGGTGGAGTTGCGAATGTTATCTACTTAATTGCTTTTTTAAGTATTAATGTTGGCTTTATTAATTTACTTCCTATTCCAGCTTTTGATGGAGGACATATCTTATTCATTCTAATTGAATTAATTAAAGGGTCTCCTGTTAAACCGGAAATAGAGAATAAGATTCATACGATATTTTTAATATTATTAATGCTTTTAATGATTGTGATTACTTTTAATGATATTTTGAGATTATTTAAATAAGGATCATTTATGATTATATTTATTTTAATTGGTGTATTGTTTCTTTTTATGGGATGTATTACTTTATTAATGTATTATCATGATAATAGTAAACTTCTTAATAAAGAAAGATTAACTGATGATATTAGAATTCTATTTAATGATGAGATAGAAGCATATGAGGATCGATTAATTGATCAGGAAATACTATAAAGACGAGGTGTATTATTATGAATAACGTTTATATTATACTGATTTCTATTACTGGTGTTTTTATATTATTAAGTATTGTAGTTACTCTTATTCAAAAAAAATTAGTTAAAAAAAGAGAAGAAGAATATTCAAAATCAATTGATTTAACAGAAATTAGAAATCAAATTAAAGAAAAAATAAAAAAAGAGAATCAAGAAGATACTTCTGATCCTGTTATGATTGATATTCTTAAAGAAAAAGGTTAATTATAAGGAATTTG
>CADBSF010000028.1 GCA_902797265.1 uncultured Erysipelotrichaceae bacterium | reverse complement strand
TCCCTCTATTACTCCTGATAGAAATACTACCAAAGCGGCTATTCCTATTCCAATCCAAACAGGAGAAATGCTCATTCCTCCTTTTATCTTATCTAATTTTTCGTCTTTGATTTCTACCATTTAATCACCATCCCATATTTTTTTTAATATTTCTATTTTTCTTATTTTCTTTTCCTTCATTGCCACTGTTAAAGAATCCTTTTCTTTTAGTTTATTTCCTGTTTTTATTTTTAATAGAATTTCTCGATAAGATTGTTTTCCTTTCTTTAATACAATTCCATGATCTTCCAAAATTTCTATTTTCCTTTTTTTATTTTCATAGTAAACATAAGAATTCTTATCCATTTCTTTTTTTTCTTCTTCATTTACTAAAAAAATAACTTTATTCTTTTGCATTACTACTCCAGTAATACTCTTATAAATATAATCTTTTTCTATAAATAAAGAGAATAAAAACAAGAATTCACTTATTAGAAAAAGAATTGATAGTACAATTATCATTTCTTTTTTTTCAAATTTCTTCATTCTTTGAATTTTCCTTCTTCTAATCTTAATATCCTATGAAATAATTTTTTATTGTTAAAGCGATGAGATATTACAATAACTGTTTTCTCTTCTAAATAATGAAAAATGTTTTCTAATATTCTTTTTTCTTTTCCTATATCAATTCCTGATAATGCTTCATCGAATATATAAATACTACTTTTTCTAATTAATGCTCTAGCTAGTATGATTCTTTGTTTTTCTCCATTGCTTAGATTAAAACCATTTTCTTCTAATAAGGTTTCTATTCCTATCGACTTTTCTTTTAAGATTTCATCTACTAGGCATATTTTACATACTTCATCTACTTCTTCTTTTGTATATTCTTTAAATAGTTTAATGTTGTTTTCTATGGTATCCGTAAATATATATTCATTATTCGTAATATAAGTAATATTGCTTCTTATGTTTTCTAAGTGATAATGATTAATATCAATTCCAGCAATTGTTATTTTCCCATATTCTGTTTCAATGTAGCGAAGTAACATTTTTACAAAGGTGCTTTTCCCAACTCCACTTGGTCCACTAATTAATATTTTCTCTCCTTTTTTTATTTCTAAATAAATATGGTCTAATATTTTTTTGCTTCCTACTTGAAAACATAAATCTTTAATTAAGATATCTCCTTCTAATTGATAGTTTAAATAATAATAACTATTTTGAAAATTATCTTTCTCAATCATAAATAATTCTTCCAATCTATCTTTTGATACTTTATAAGTAGGATATTCTTCTAATAAACTAAGAATATTTTCAAAACTGGAAGAATAATAAGAAAAGAAAGATTGAAATAGAATAAGACTTCCTAATGATAATTTATTATTTATTACTAAATAACTTCCTATACTTAATAAGAGAATCCATAAGAAGTCTTTACTATTATTTTTTAGATAATTATAAGTTTCTAAATAGGATGAAAAATGGTATATCGTTTCTTGAAATTTTTTATAATTAATCGAAAACTTATCAATAATTCTTTTTTCTAGATGACTTCCTTTTATGGTATCTACATTATTTATTCCTTGAATCAGATAAGAATTAACAACATCCTGTTCTTTTTTTATCTGAAATAAATATTGTTTTTTCTTCTTATAAAAAATAATGATGAGAACTATCATAATTATCATAATTAAGAATACTAGAATAGTAAGATGATAATTAATTTTCCACATTAAAATAAAAAAACATAGAATACTAATTACATCAGTAGAGAGTATTAAGTATAATTTTCCTAAAAAAGAAGTAATTAAATTTAAGTCCTTGAATCTAGAAACAACTTCTCCTGTAGTCCTATTTTTAAAAAATAAATATGGAAGTAAAAGTACTTGTTTATATGATAAAGAAGTTGTTTCATAATCAAGGATTCTATTCCATTTATTTAGTAATCGATTTCTTATTAAGTAGCTTGTGTTCTTAAGAAGGTAAGATGTAGAAACAATTATAGCAATGGTTTTTATGTTATCTGATATTTTAATAGAAATTGCATATTCTATTAAAAATTTAAAAAAAATTGAAGTAATAATACTCATTATGAAATAGGAGATTGTTAATAATAGAATGAATAATAATATTAATTTATGTTTTTGAAAGAGATTTTTGTTAATTTTAGATATGCTATTTTTTTTATTCATAATGGGTATTTTTTTTATTGGTTTTAATAATAAAAAATGATTACTAGATAATAAAGAAAATTCGGAAATAGATATTGTTTTTTTTCCTTTTGATGGATCCATTAATACGACTTGTTTCTTCTTATCATTTATTTGATATAAAACAACAAAATGATGAAATGTTTTATTCACAATAATATGTGCAATACAGGGTAAGTTATTTATCTCTATATTTTCTATTTTTCCTGTCACAGCTTGTGCTTGAAAACCTATCATTTCTGCTGCTTTTTTCAAATGATAAAGAGATACTCCATCTTTTGTAGTATTTGTTATTTCTCTCAAATATTCTTTTGATATTTCACCACCATAATATCTAATAATTGATAATAAACAACAAATTCCACAGTCTTTGATTCCATCTTGTAGGACTACTTTCACTTATATTACTTTCACCTCCTATTCTATTATTCAAATTATTTTTCATTTTATCCAATATTTTACAAAAAAAAGAAGAGATTTTTTCTCTTCTATAGGGGTTTTCTTAACCAAACGCGTGATAATTGATAAGAGGATGAATTATTTCATCTATTACCCCCAAATTCAATTTATCATATTTCATCCAAAATAACAATATTATCTCTATTATTTTAAAAGAAAAACTCCTACTAATCCAACAGGAAAGGAGGAGATATAGTAAGAAGACGTGATTATGTTTGTAGGCTTTTACTCTATTTTGCCATAATTTTATTCCTCCTATTATTAATAATAGTAGAAATTAAATGTCTATATCATAAATATATGGGTAGATATTCAACATACCAAAACTGAATGTTCCCTTTTTTATTGTATGAGAAATTTCTCATCTGTATACATTATAACACAATATATAATATAAATAAATTTTATTTTTATGCAGATGTCTTATTTTAAATGTCCTAAATATGGCCTAAAAAAAACGTTGATTTCTCAACGTTAAATTCAATATGGTGGAGCATAGCGGGATCGAACCGCTGACCTCCACGGTGCAAACGTGGCGCTCTCCCAGCTGAGCTAATGCCCCATTACTAATTG
>CADBSF010000027.1 GCA_902797265.1 uncultured Erysipelotrichaceae bacterium | reverse complement strand
GTAGTAATAAAACATCCTCCTGGAACATAATCTCTGCTTCTATGATGCCCACAACTATCATCAGGATAATAAAATGCTTTGTACCATTCACAATAACCTTTTATATTACTGGGATTATTTTTATCAAATAAAACATTAGTATTTCGAGCATCTTTAAAATAATCACAAGTTCCACATTGATTTTCGTATGCCATAAATATACCCCCTAAAACGAGATATATTATACCATAAATCAAACAAAAAGTCTATTTTCTTTTTCTTTTATCTTGAAGAGCTTTCGTTTTTACATATCGATTAGAATCAAAAGAATCAATAATTTCTACTTCTTCAATCTTCTCTATAATAGAAAAATCTATTGTTTTATCATATTTATCAGCATTCACTACCATTACTTTTAATCGATCTCCTATGGAATAACTTTCTCCATCTTCTAAAGATAATAAAGTATAAGTTGTAGGATTATAGATATAATCTCCCTTTAAAGATCGATTTCTTACTCTTCCTTCAACCATATTATCAAGTTCTACATGAAGTCCATGATCACTAACACCAATAACAGTTCCTTCAAACTCTTCTCCAATATGATGAGACATATATTCAGAACATTTCATTTGCATAGTAGCTACTTCTGCTTCATCTGCTATTTTCTCCATCTTAGATACTTGTAATCCAACTTCTGGTAATTTTAAATTCCATTTATGAGCATTATTATGAATTCGAACTCCTGTAGAAGAATCTTTGATTAATCGATGAATCGTAAGATCTGCATATCTTCTAATAGGAGAAGTATAATGACAATAATAATCTTTTGCAAGTCCTCTATGTCCTATATTTATTGGACTATATTTTGCTCTAGACATACATTTAATCAAATTACTAGATAACATATTAGATATTCTTCCTGTACTATGAACATATTCTGCTAATCCTTGTAATGCTTTACTAGATTCACAAACTTCAGAAGAATTATATTTTTGATAAGGAATATTAATACAAGCTAATAATTCAAAGAAATCATCCATTCTCTCTTTATTAGGTCTATCATGAACTCTATGAAGACAAGGAAATCCTCTATCAACTAAGTGTTTATCAACAGTTTCATTACAAACTAACATAAATTCTTCAATTAGATTTTCAGCAAGATCTTGTTTCCTAGAAGTAAATCCAATAACTTCTTTATTCTCATTATAAGCGAGTTTAATTTCTGGTCTTAAGAATTCTACTGCTCCCTGTTCAAATCTTCTCTTTCTAAGTAAAAGAGCTAATTCATTCATTTTCTTTAAAGTAGGAACATGTTCTTCATAAGAAGAAGGTACTTCTCCACCTTTTAAAATAGTATTTACATCACGATAATTCATCTTAAGAGAAGACTTTATAACAGAAGGAATAATCGTATGACGAACTACTTTTCCTGTCTTATCAATTTCCATAATACAAGACATTGTTAATCTTTCTACATATGGATTTAAAGAACAAATTCCATTCGATAATTCATGAGGTAACATAGGAATAACTTTTCCAACTAAATAATTACTATTTCCCTTCTTATAAGCATCTTTATCTAGAGGAGATCCTTCTTCTACATAATAGGATACATCTGCTATATGAACTCCTAGTAAAGAATTCCCATTTTTTAATTCTTTTAAACTAACAGCATCATCCATATCTTTGGTATCTACTCCATCTATAGTAAAAATCTCCCAGTTAGTAAGATCTGCTCGATGTAATTTATCCATATCTCTAACTTCCATAGGAATCTTCTTTACTTGTTCTAAACTCTCATTACTAAACTGATCATCAATCCCACATTTAAAAGCTTCCCATAATACATCATCATCAGGATCATCTTTATGATTAAAAATACGAGTTATTTCTCCAATATAAAAATTATCACTTGATTTTTCTTTTAATCTAACAGAGACTCTAGCTCCTTCAATAGATGCTCCTTCTAATGCAATAGTAAGAAACTGTTTTCTCTTATCAACGGGTTTAACAAAATAACTCTTTCCAATTCGATAGATTTCTCCCACAATATTATCAAGATTTCTATCGATTACTTTCACTACTTTTGGTTTCCCTCCATTATGTCCTTTATCTACTAAAACCAAATCTCCATCAATTGCGCCATTTAAACAATCTTTTCTAATAGATATTTTATCTTCTACAACAATTTCTTCT
>CADBSF010000026.1 GCA_902797265.1 uncultured Erysipelotrichaceae bacterium | reverse complement strand
GACCTGGACTAGTTGGAAAATATACTTGTAAATTAACAAGTGAAGATGGAACATGCGCAACCTTATATTTAGTAGAATCATATTACAGTGCATCATTTGCTTATGTAATCCCACTAAATTCTAGTTCTAATTATTCAAAATTTGGATCATTACAATTTAATGTGAATAATTCATCTCCTGCAGATGTAGGCTATATGTATAACACTAGGTATACATATAATTCAAAAGAAATGACATCAATTGAGACAATTCTTTCAAGTGGAACACTCGCAACAACTTATTGGTATGCTAACAATGTAGTATGGGGAAGCCCAACTGCAAATAATTATAATTTAGATAATCCATATCAAGTGAGTAGCACATCTGATTATCCTAATTTAGTAGGAGAATATACATTTAGAAATGCTACTCAGACTTACACAAATACAAGTGTTTATTACATAGCAGCAGTAAATGGTTCTAACATGTATTACATTCAATTTAGCAATACAGGAAATCATACATTAGCTGATTTTAACTATACTTATACTTATGGAGATAGTTACAGAGATAATGGAGATGGAACTTATACTATAGATAATGCAACCACAATAAATAGAAGCGACTGGTATACAAATTATAGTAATGTAAATAACAAATATGTCTGTAAAAATGCAACTAATGATACTTGTAGTGTATTGAGGTATACGACATCAGTTTCTAATACTTCTATGACTTATATTAATGTTATAAGCAATAATTATAAATATGCAAATGGATTTACTTGGGATGGAAGTAAGTATGTGCTTGACGATGATACATCTGTAACTTTCTGGAATATAAATGATAGTACAAATAAAAATAGTTTAAATAATGCACATTATACTTGTTGGAATGAAGCAGGTGAATGTACAACAATATCATATATATATAGCAAAGGTACAGTGTCTTACATAGGTGGATTGAATGGAACGAAATTATATTATATCAATATTAAAAATGGAAAAAGTGTTGAAGATGCAGTGAATGAAATGCTTTATGATGATAATGTTAATACCACAAATTCAACAATAAAAAGTGGAGTAGATGCTTGGTATAAACATTATTTATTAGAAGATTATGATGATTATATAGAAGATACTATATTCTGTAATGATAGAACTCAATTGAATGCTGATGAAAATGGATGGAATCCAAACGGAGGAATTGTTTCTACTGCTATGATTTTTAAAGAAGATAATGTAACAAGAGATTTGAGTTGTACAAATACAACAGATAGATTTAGTACGACAAACCCCAGTGCTGCATTAACTTATAAAGTGGGATTAATGTCTAGTCCGGAGATCAATATTTCAAATATTCGAAAACCAAGTGATTGGTATTGGCTTGCTTCGCCTACCGTTTTCGGCTCCACCAACGCTCTCGGTCGTGGCGTGAGCAGGTATGGTGACTTGGGCCGCAACTTCGTCGAAGACTCGCTTGGGGTGCGTCCGGCAGTTTCGTTAGTCTCTGGCTTGGAATATAGTAGTGGAGATGGAAGTATGGCAAATCCATACATAATAGATACAGGAGCATAAAAATATATTTTTTAGAAAAATTGATGTATAATATTTTCGAGGTGTTTTATGATTACAATTAAGAGTGATAGAGAAATTGAATTGATGAGAAAAGCAGGATACTTGGTTAGTTTAATGCATCAATTTATTAAACCTTATATTAAAGAAGGAATTACTACAAAAGAATTAGATAAATTGTGTGAAGAATTTATACTTAAACATGATGGTTCTTGTTCTTGTAAAGGGTATGAAGGATTTCCTTGTGCTTTATGTACTAGTATAAATGATACTGTTGTTCATGGAATTCCTGATAATACTAAATTAAAAAATGGAGATATTATTACTATCGATGTTGTCATTGGATATAAAGGATATCAAGGAGACGCAGCTTGGACCTATGCGGTTGGAGAAGTTGATAATGATAAAAAATATTTAATGGAACATACGGAAAAAGCATTATTAGAAGGTATTAAGATGGTTAAACCAGGGAATCGAATAGGGGATATTTCTCATGCGATAGAAGAATATGCAAATGAACATCATTTAGGAATTGTTCATGAATTATGTGGTCATGGAATTGGAAGAGAAATGCATGAAGATCCAGAAGTTATGAATTATGGAATTCCTAATACAGGACCTAGATTGAAGCCAGGTATGGTTATTTGTATTGAGCCAATGCTTACTTTTGGAAAAAGATATATCTATTTATTAGACGATCAATGGACCGTTAAAACACAGGATAGAAGTCCTGCTGCCCATTATGAACATACGGTATTAGTAACGGATGATGGGTATGAAATTTTAACTCCTAGATTAGATTGATGTCAAATTTTTTTAAATTTGACTTTTTTTGTTTATATGATGTTTATTTTGTTGTAAACTAATAGTGGTGAATATTATGAAGAAAAGTGTATTATTTTTAATTAATGGACTAGGAATTGAAAAAGCAGGAAGTTATAGTATTTCCATCGATCAATGTATGCCTAAATTATGTAGAATTAAAGAAACTTCTTATTTTACTTCAGCAATTATTAATAGTTTAGAACTAAGAAGTGCCTATGAAGAATTCTTTTTAGGAGATACAGCTAACAAAGAACTTAAATATATTGAAAATAATGTATTTATTCCTAATTTTGAACAAACTCCTATGTTCCAAAATTTTCAAAAAAGTATAGAAACTCCAAATTCTAAAATTCATGTTTTTTTGGAACCTTCTAATAATCGTATTGTAGAATTAATTAATGATTTCGTGAATCATTTAACTCTTACAGAAGATAAGAGAGTTTATCTACATTTACTTCTTACAGAACAAACAATATCTGACTACAAAGGATTAATTCAAACAATTAATTATATTAAATTTCATTTAAATCCTCATATTAGTGTTGGATTTGTAATAGGAAAAGAAGTATATACTGATCATATGACAACAGATGAGATTAAGTCTGCTATGAAGATGTTATTTTACTGTTCTTGTGAGAGATGGTCTGAAACAGAAAAAAAATTATCAATTTTAAGAGATGAAAATATAAGACCTTGTATGGTACCAGGATTTTGTGCAACCAATGATTGTGCTTTTAGTCAAAATGATACGATATTATTCTTTAATACGAAGAGAACAACGTATGATAAATTTATTAATATTTTATTAAATTGTGCTCCTCAAGTATTTAAAAATGAACCTGCTAATTTTCAAATGTATTCAATAATTCGTTTAGATTCTAAACACAATATTCCATTCTTTTCTGAAAATGTAATTTATGAAACATGTCTTTCTAATTTGCTAAAAATGAGTGGAGGAAAAAAAGCATTAATATTAACAGATGAATCGCATTTTCAACTTTTGAACTTTCTAGCAAATGGTCTAAATTATGTAACAAATCCTGATATTCAATTTATGAGATTAGATGAGAATTATTTATCAAATATAGAAAATATTACAGCTTTAATCGATAATAGTATGTATGATTTTATTGTTTTTGATTATCATATGGATGTTTCTAAAACCATTAATTATCTAAAAGAACAATTAGAAAAAATAGATCAAGTGTTAGGACTTGTTGGAGATGTTTGCTGTAACAAGCATTCATTAATTATTACTTCTTTGTATGGTGTGAAGAAAGAAATGCCACTTGCTGATTATAATGACGAGAGAGTTACCATCGATTATGAGATGCAAATACCTATTTTCTTCTATGATTATTCTTATCCAAGAACGAAATTTACATTATATCCTGGAGATACGAATCGTATTTTATGTACTTGTATTCGTCTTTTACATGATGATCCTAAGATTGATACGTTAATTAGACCAAAAGGATTATTAAACAATTTATTTGGAAAGAGGTAATTATGAAACAATTAGTTCTTGCTTCTAATAATAAGCACAAAATCACGGAATTTGAAACAATTCTTGCACAATATCAAATTCTTACATTAGACGATATAGGATTTCAGGAAGAGATTGTTGAAGATGGAGAAACCTTATTAGAAAATGCTTTCATAAAAGCAAAAAGTGTTCATAACTTTTTACTTGATAATAATCTCTCTTATGATGTAATAAGTGATGATACTGGGTTGTTTGTACCTTCTTTGAATGGAGAACCCGGTATTCATAGTGCACGATATGCAGGAAATCATGATGATAAAAGCAATCGAAATAAATTAAGAGAAAATGTAAAAGATAAAGATAGAGATGCCTATTTCATGTGCCAAATTGTATATTATCCCATGAACGGAGATATCTATGAATGTAATGGGAAAGTAGAGGGATTAATTCTTGATGAAGAAAGAGGAAAAGATGATTTTGGATATGATTGTATCTTCTTTTCTAAGGAATTAGAAAAAACTTTTGGAGAAGCTTCTAAAGAAGAAAAAAATAGAGTTTCTCATCGAGGAAGAGCCATTCAAAAATTAAAAGATTTTTTAGAGAAAAAAGCCTAGAGATTCTCCTCTAGGTTTTCAATTTCTGGTATTAAATGATCTAAATATTTTATAATGGTGTCATAATCAATCATTTCTTTTTTTTTCATGAATTCCATACATAATCGAATGGCTCCACTAATATAGAAATAATCAATCAAATAATTAGAATTGTTATTATTATGTTGTTGCAAATGATTTAGAATTCTATTTTCTAACATTTCATAAATCATAGAATCATTAATGGTAAACAGAAAAGAGTAAGTCTCTTTTTTCTTTTCCATATGTTCTAATAATTGTTTCATTATTGCTAAATAATACTCTTTTTTGGTATAAGTCTTCTTTTTTACAGGTAATTGTTCTGTTAATTCTTCTCCCATATCATTGATAAAACTTTGAATCAATTCTTGCTTGTCATTAAAATGATCATAGAAGGTAGACCGATTAATATTACTTGTTTTGCAGATATCTGTTACTGATATTTGCTCGAAAGATTTATTTTTTAAGATTTGTAAGATTGAACGATAGATAGTTGCTTTTGTTTTTCTAATTCTTAAATCTTGTTTTTTGACCATAAATTTCACCTGAATCTATTATAAAATATTAGATAATAATTGTAAATAACCAACATATGTTGGTTATTATTTTAAAACCTCTTTTATTCTTTCAGATGCTTTCGTAACTTGATCATAGTCAGGGAATGTCACTCCCACTTGAACCGTTCCTAAATGACCGATTGCTGTTCCATCTGTACCATCAATTTGTTGTTCTTCTATTTGATAATTACTATAATCATCAATAATAGATTTAAATAATTTTGATAATACTTCTTTATTCATATCTGTTGTATAAAGATTACTAAAGCTTAGTAAAACTTCTTTATGATTCATAATCGATGTAGTAGATAGGAATTTCTTTCCAATACTAATCATTATCTTTTTACAATTATCTAGTCTTCCTCTTTCATTATTTCTTAGATTAACTCTTTCTCTTGCTATGGTAAGAATTTCTATTCCATTATAATTTCTACAACCACTTTGTACGGTTAATTTTGATTTTCCATAATCATAATAAGTGTCTTTTACTAGAGCATGGGTTGTAGTAAAGGTATAGTCAGAACAGAATTCTATTCCTCCTAATGTATCTACCACATCTGTTAGAGAATTGGTATTAATACTAACAGTATAATCAATTTTTGTTTGGAATAGATTTTCTAAAGCTTCTTTGGATACTTCACTGTCAAGAGAACCTAGACACATTAATGTATCTTTTATATTATATTTTGGAACATCAATATAATATCCTCTCAATATAGGAGTTAATAATACTTTTTTAGTCTTCATATTAACTGTTATTAACATATTAAAATCTCTCATAATACCTGTGAAGTCAACACCATTTAAATAGACTGTGAAACTTGATTTTACTTCATCATTTCTTTTTTCTCTTGTGATAATAGAATATTCTTTTATGATTTTATAATTATCTTTATTAAAAGTAAATCCAGATTCCATTACAAAATCATAGTTTCCTTTACTTATAATTAAATAATTAATTGGATTATTGTTGATTAATTCTAAAGTGTTACTAACACTATCTGTTTCTGCTAATTGATAATCTTTTACTTCTTTTAATGCTTCTTCTATATTTTTTGAATATTTATGATAGTATAATACTTGCTCTTTATTTACTTCTTCTAAACTATTAACTGGATTTCTATTACTGGTTATAATTACGTAGTCTGTTGTTATGGAAATATAATTTGTAAATGTCTTTTCAATTAACGTATTGGTTGCTTCTACATAACTATTTAATAATAGATTAACAGAAAAAGAAGAGATGAGACAAATAACTCCTATTATAAAGAAAACCATTCTTTTTCTAGTTAATAATAAAACTAAAAATAAATTTCCTATTACTTCTACTGTTACAAATAGAGTAAAATATTTAACAGGAATGATATTTAATTTTATAATATTGAAAACTAGTAAGATAGTGACAATAATAGAAATAACAGATAAGATAAATCCTACTATTCTTTGTCCTGGTTTTTTCTTTATATCATGATTTTTTTCTTCTTCCACAACATCTTCTTTTATTGTTTTTTTCTTTGACAAGGATATCCCTCCTTTAATACATGTATGATTATATCATATTTTTCTTCTCTTTTTCAAATTTTTCTTTCTTATAGATAAAAATGTGATATGATATAGGTGGAGATGATTATGATGAAAAAAGGTTATATTTTTAGTTTATTATTAACGCTTCTTTACGCAGGAATTGTTTATTATATCACATATCCTCCTATTAATATTACTTATATGGGATTTTGGATTTATGTATTTAGTATTATTATTGTATATATATTTTTATCTAGTATGTTTCTTTTTCGAAAGAGTTTTATGGATTTATTAAATGGAAGAGAGAGATTTTCTTTTAATCGATATAAGATTTTATTCATAATACCAATTATAATTGTTATTATCTTAATCATTAATTTTATTTTCTCTCCTTTATTTCAAGCAAAACAGTACTATCAGAGAATTACTGTAAAAACAGGGGATTTTCAAGAAGAAGTACATGAAGTTGATTTTAATAAGTTACCTTTACTTGATCGAGATTCTTCTTTAAAAATAGGAGATCGTACCATGGGACAAATGAGTGAACTTGTTTCTCAATTTGATGTTTCTAATCAATATACTCAAATCAATTACCATGATGAAATTATTCGAGTTACTCCATTAGAGTATCATGGTTTTATTAAATGGTTCACGAATCGTGGAACAGGTATTAAAGGATATATTACGGTTAATTCGACAACTGGAGAGGCTAAACTTGTCAAATTGAAAAAAGGATTAAAATATGCACCATCTGCTTATTTTAATGAAAATTTAAATCGTAAATTACAAATGTCTTATCCAACATTTATATTTGATAGTGTTAATTTTGAAATTGATAATGATGGAAATCCATATTGGGTTGCGAGTGTTATTAAGTATGTAGGTGTTGGATTACGTAGGGAAGTTACTGGTGTTGTTATTTTAGATCCAATTACAGGAAAGAGTAAGTATTATACAGTAGATAAAGTTCCTAGTTGGGTAGATCATGTTTATGAAGCGGATTTAATCTTGGAACAAGTAAATGATTGGGGAAGATATAAGAAAGGTTTTATCAACTCAATTGTAGGGCAAAAAGAAGTAGTAGAAACGACGGATGGTTATAATTATCTAGCACAAGATGATGATGTTTATTTATATACGGGAATTACATCCGTTATTAGTGATGAATCAAATATTGGATTTATTCTAACAAATATGCGTACGAAAGAAACGAAATTTTATGGAGTTGCTGGGGCTGAAGAGTTCTCTGCCATGGAGTCAGCAAAAGGACAAGTTCAGCAAATGAATTATACTTCTACTTTCCCATTACTAATTAATTTGAATAATCGTCCAACTTATTTAGTTTCTTTAAAAGATAATGCAGGACTTGTAAAAATGTATGCTTTTGTAGATGTTGTTGATTATCAAAAAGTGGTAGTTACAGATAGTACCAGTGGTATTTTAAAAGCAAGTGAAAATTATTTGAATGAGATAGGAGAAAATATAGATACTTCTAGTGAAATTGTCAAAGAAATTACCATTTCTTCTATTAAGGACGCTATTATTGATGGAAATACTTATTATTATATTACCGATACCGAAGAGAAAAAATATCAAGTATCGATTAAAGTCAACAAGAACAAATTACCATTTTTAAAGGAAAACGATATCATTACGATTACGTATTTAAAAGAAAATGAAGTGATTGTTATTAAAAAGATTGATTAGTTTTTACTATTCTTTCTTTTTTTATTTGATTTTTCTTTCTTTTTGTTGTATTATATGTCTTTGTTTGGAGGGATTGTATGGATATTAAGAAATTATTAGAAAATCGCTTTAAAGAGGGAATTCATTCGAAAATAAGGGAAGAAGAATTAATAACATTTGTAAGAGAATATCTATTGATAAATGAACTTAAGAATCAATATCAAGAGGGTAATTCTAATCGTAAAGTGATTGCTGAAATGATTGTAGAAAAAGTTAATGATATGGAAGCTTTATTAAGTGTGTTTGAATGTGATTTATCAAAAGATAGGGAAACATTTAATCATCCAATGTATCTAAGTGATTTTAAGAAAGCTTTTTCTTTACTACTAAAGCAAGCAAATAGTTCAGAAAAAAAATATGCTTCTAAGACTTTTTACACGAATCGACGCATGGGTCATGATAATAGAGAATCTGGAATGCCTAATAGTGAGATATGGGTAATTGGCGAAAAAGAAGTATTAGATGTACTTGATAATACAAAAGTATATTACGGGGCTGCTTTTGGAGAATTAGTTGATGGAGTAATTGAAAGAAATCATTCCCTTGTTATGATTACGAATGATTATCAGGAATCAAGAGTTTTACCAACTTGTAGTGAAATAGATATCAATAAGCGTAAATTTAGAATTCAAGATTTTCCTAATGATTTATGCTGTTACACATATGATGATAAATTAGGTTTTGCGGTTGATAAATTAAGCCGTTATATTGAAGTATATGGTGGAGATATTCGTAATTTATCAATGGAAATGATTTTGGATCGAATGAATAATCTAGATTATTCAGAAGAAAAAGTTCATTTTAAAGCGAAGTAAAACAGGTATTAACCTGTTTTTTCTTTACAAAATAAGATTATTATGATATAATAACGACGTTTTATGGGGGGATTGTATGAGTACATTTAAAGATATCTTTACATGTAGTGATGAAGAAATCTATCAAATTTGTAAAGATTGTGATTTTAATCGAGAAAATATTATGAAATATTGTGGAGTTTATCGTATTTCATTTTCTCACGTTCTATATCGTGCTAGATATTATGCATTGGATAGTAAGTATCAATCATTATTAGAAATGCCAGATGAAGAATTAGATTTGTTTTATAATGAATCATTTCGTAAGATTATAAGAAAATATCAACTATTTATTGCAGAAGTACCACTTTCTTTACATTCTTTGAAAGAAAGTGATATTAAAGATATTTGGCAAGAAATTCAAAATAATTTTGTCTATTATTTTGAAAAGATTGGTTATAATAAGGAAATCATTGAGAAAAAGTGTAAGGAATGGAATATTCCTTATCAAGAAACGGTCGATTTAATTGCTAGATTCTATATTAATTCAAATCGTAAGGTTGCTAGAGAAGATATGAAAACTATAGAAAAGAAGTTTTCTCACTTAACAGATAAGAAAATGGAAATTACTTATGATTTATATGAAAAATTATTAAAAGCAAAAACTCGTGAAGAAATCATAGAACTTGCTGAAAGTAGTATTCAATTATTCCGTTCTAGTTCTTTTAGTGATTTCGCAACCATTCATCACAATAATGAATTAGAAGAAGTAACTGCTAATTTAAAAAGCAAATTAGCTATCTATAATGATTATAAAAAACAATTGCAAGAAGATAAAATGAAACAAAAAGCAATTCAAACAAAAAATGCTCAAATCAAATTAGGAAGAGAAATTGTTTCTGGATTTATTACTAGTGATTTTCAAACAGTAAAAGATTATTGTAGAGAAAACGGATTTTCATTAAAGAAATTTCAATATTATTTAAAAATATTACAAGATAATCAAGATTCTTGTTATGAAGAATATCAAAAGAAATTATTATTTATTAAAAGTCAAAAACATGAACAGTGTATGAAAGTTGCTGATGTTATATTAGATAAAATTGATCATGGTGTTGTGGTAAATGGAGAATATAAAGAGTTTGATTTAGTAGATTATTATTTAATTACTAAAATACCACCTAAAGTTTTATTTCAAGAAATCAAAGGGGAGCGAGATGTTGAGACAATTAAGAAGTTTGCACGTTTCTATACTTCTTATGCTACTGATAAAATGCTTAATGAAAGAACTCTTAACATTTTATTAGAGAGTAGAGAAGTATTAGGAGTTCAAATGGATTCTTCAGGAGAAATGATTCCAAATAGTGGAAAAGAAATTAAGTTAGAAGAAAAATATCAAATATTAGATTTTCTTAGTCAAAATAATATTCCTCTTACTTATGACGTTTATCGTATTTGTTTACATCGTATTGCAAATTCTACTTTAATAAAGGAAGAGGATCATCAAAATACTTATAGAAAAGGATCTTTTTAGATTCTTTTTTAAATGTTTCTTGTTAGGATAATAATTCCTACTCCGAAAAGAAAACTAGTGATTGTTAATTTCTCGTCTTTATATATTTTAGCTTCTTTTAATAATTCTTTTGTTGAAATATTAATCATAATAGCTGCTGTAAAGATGAAAATCATGGATAGCCATAAATTCGATATGATTTGTTCTAGAAAAAGACCACAGATAATTGCGCCCAATGGTTCTGAAAGAGCTGCTAGTAAAGCATAGAAAAAAGCCTTTTTCTTCTTTCTTGTTGCATAGTAGATAGGTATCATAATCGCAATTCCTTCTGGTATGTTATGAATAAGAATCGCTAGAAAGATACGAATCCCTATTTTCATATTCTGATTCGTTGTAATATAAGTAATCATCCCTTCTGGAATATTATGAAGTACCATAGAAATGGTTGATAAGATTCCTAAACGTAATAGATTATTTTGATTTCTATTTTTTCTTAATAATTGAAACAGAAAATGACCTAGTAAATAGGAAACTGAGAGAATCATTATTTTTCGATAAAAATTAGTATTTAATAATTGAAAGGATTCAGGAATTAAATGAAGAAAAGATAAGGATAACATAATTCCACTAGAAAAAGATAAGGAAAAATTAATAATCTTTTCTTGATTATGAAAATTTATTAAAAGGAATAAATATCCAAATAGGGTAGACATTCCTGCTAGTAGAGAAAGAAATAAAGGAAATATTTTTATCATATTACAATGTATGTTTTTTTCATTCTTTTATGATATAATTTGTATACGAGGAGAGCAAAAATATGAACTATGATTTAGAAATGATGAAACAATTAGAAAGAATTCCAAAGGGAACGAAGTTATTATTACACGCTTGTTGCGCACCTTGCTCTTCTTTGGTCTTAGAAAGACTAGCCAATCATTTTTCGATAAGTGTCTTTTATTATAATCCTAATATTTCTGATTCTTTAGAATATCAAAAAAGAATTCAGGAAATGAAGAGACTTCTATCTTATATTCAATCGACTTATCCGATTACTTTAATAGAAGGAGATTATGATCCTAATCATTTTTTTAATCGAATCAAAGGATTAGAAGAGGAACCAGAAAGAGGAAAAAGATGCTTTGAATGTTATTCCTTACGTTTAGAAGAAACAGCTAAAATAGCAGAAAAATTTAATTATCCGTATTTTTGTACGACTTTAACGTTATCACCTCATAAGAATAGTATATGGCTTAATGAGATAGGAAAACGGTTAGAAGAAGAATATTCTACTCTATATCTATATTCTGATTTTAAGAAAAGAGGAGGATATCAAAGGAGTATTGAACTATCAAAAAAATATCAATTATATCGACAAGATTATTGTGGTTGTATTTATTCGAAAAGATAAGTTTGGAACTTTACGAAATGAATAGATTATTATATAATAATAGGGGAGTGACTATTTATGAAATATTATTGTATTGGTATTAAAGGAACAGGTATGTCTACACTTGCTCAAATTCTACATGATTTAGGAAATGAAGTTTCTGGTTATGATGATGCAAAAGGTTATAAATTTACACAAAAAGGATTAGAAGATAGAAAAATTCCTATTTTTTATAATCATGATCATGAAATAAGTTCTGATACTATCGTAACTTATAGTGTTGCTTTTAAAGAAGATCATCCAGAAATTGAGAGAGTCAAAAGACTAGGACTTCAAATTGTTCCTTATCATCAAGTAATGGGTTGGATTGTTGATATGTTTAAATCGATTGGTGTTAGTGGAACTCATGGAAAGACAACTACCTCTTCTTTAATTAAACATATTTTAGAAAAAAATGGTGGTTGCAATTACTTTATTGGTGCTGGAGATGGTTATGCATCTAATGATAACCAATATTTTGTAGTAGAAAGTGATGAGTTTAATCGACATTTTACTTCTTATCATCCAAAATATGCAGTCATTACAAATATTGAAAGAGAACACTTAGAATGCTATAAAGATATTGATGATATTCGTGATACTTTTGAAATATTTGCTAATAATACGAGTAAATTAGTAGTTGCAAATGGAGATAACATAGAGGTTCGTAAAATTCATTATCATAATAAAGTATTATTTTATGGTTTTGGATTTCATAATGATGTAGTAATAAAAAATGTAAAATTAACAGAAGAAGGATCTCGTTTTGATTTATATATTCATGAGGAATTATATGGTAGTTTTGAAGTCAATCTATATGGAAAACATATGGTAAGTGATGTATGTGCCGCTATTTTAATTTGTAAGGAATTAGGTATTTCTAAAGATAGAATTACGGAAGCTTTAAAAACATTTAAAAATGCTAAGAGAAGATTTGCTATTGAAAAGTTTAGGGATACGATTATTATTGATGATTATGCTCATCATCCAACAGAAATCAAAGTAACTTTGGAAGCTATTAGACAAAAATATCCTGATAAACGATTAGTAGTTATATTTAAACCAAATACTTACTCTAGAACAAGAGATTTTAAAGACCAATTTATTGAATCTTTAAGTATTGCAGATAAGGTTTATTTAACAGAAATTGATTGTAATCGAGAAGATCCTATGGATTATCCAGGAGTGACATCTCAATTAATATTGGATGGGATTCCAGATTCTGAATTAATTGATGAAGGTAGTATTTCTAAATTAAAAGAAGAACTAAATTCTGTTATTTGTTTTATGGGTTGTGCTTATGTAGATGGCTTAATAGAAAGTTTAAAAATTTATATTGCCAACACACCAAAAGTTGAAGAAGATTAATTTAATATCTAATACATGATGTATTAGATATTTTCTATTGTAAAAAATTATCTAATCCCTTGATTTATTTATTCTATCGATTTAGAATAATACTTTGTAGGGAGTCGTTTTTATGAAATTAAGTTTCAAAGATAAAGTAAAACTTAGTAGTTCTAGTTATTGGAAGGATGTAAAGGATGAATTAAAGAATAATAGTATTGTTTTAAGTTTTGCTATTTGTATTATTTTTATTGGTATTATTTCTATCTTTCATACAAGTAATAATCATTCCTTATTAATTGGAATTGCTATTAGTTCTTTTTTATTAACGATAATTCAATGTTTTTGTAATGGAAATACCATTCTAAATATTTTACCGGTTTTTACAATGTTATTATTTGGCTTTTTTGAAAAAACAATTTCATCTATTCCCGTTATCAAAGGCTTATTAGATCCCAATCATACAAACTTTATTATCTTTATCGCATTTAGCTTTTCTTTTCTAATACAAGCTTATAAGAATATTGTTTTTAAGCATAAAGTAAGAGAATTAAATCAAGAATCAAATAAATGTCAAAATAAGATGATACAATCTCAACTAGCAATCATAAAAAATGTACAAGGAAAAACAAATAAAATTAAAAAATTGTTGGATGGAAAAAATGGTAATGATAAAGAAATTCGTTCTACTGTAAATGATTTATTAGAATATGTTGAAAGTGAATCTTTTGTTAGTAACGTAAAATCTTCTTTAATTCAAAAAGGAAATGAAGAAGAAAAAAATAATTATTCCATAGAAGAAGTGGAAGAATCTATTATTTTAAATAGTGGTCTTATTAGAAATAGAGAAATTAACGCAGTAAAAAGTGAGAGTTAACTTAACATATCCAGACTGTTTCTGTATAATTGTAAATGATGTGATACCAAAAAATCAGAAAAAATATTAATTCGAAAGTGGTGCGTTAGCATCACTTTTCAATTGATTTCTTTTTTCAATAGGTGTCATCCAATTAAGTATTTGCATTGGTATATTATTAGAACGATTTAGATATGCTTTCATTTGTTTTAATAAGTCATCGTAAGAATAAAATTTAAGGTAT
>CADBSF010000025.1 GCA_902797265.1 uncultured Erysipelotrichaceae bacterium | reverse complement strand
TCGTCATAAAAAAGGATTACCTGTAAGAGGACAAAGAACTAATCGTAATGCTCGTACTCGTAAGGGTAAAGGAAAGACTGTAGCAAACAAGAAAAAAGTTTAGTTAGAAATTAAAAAAAGGAGGTAAGACTTATGGCTTATAAAACAAGAAAGAAAAAAGTAAAAAAGAATGTACCTGAAGGTATGGCTCACATTCATTCAACATTCAATAATACAATAACAACTGTAACAGATAAAGAAGGAAATGTAATAAGCTGGGCTTCATCAGGTGCAATTGGTTTCAAAGGAAGTAAGAAATCAACTCCATTTGCTGCTGGAATGGCTGCAGAAGCTGCAGGAAAAGCTGCATATGATATGGGAATGAGAAAAGTTGAAGTACATGTAAAAGGATTAGGACCTGGACGTGAAACAGCAATTCGTTCTCTACAAACTGCAGGATTAGAGGTTACATCAATTATCGATGTTACTCCAATCCCACACAATGGATGCCGTCCACCAAAACGTCCAAGAGGATAATAATAAAATAGTTTGTGAAAAAAATAAAGGGAGGTTAGTTTCATGTTACAATTTGAAAAACCAATATATAAAATAACGGATTCTATAGAAAATAATTTTTATGGAAGATTTGAATTAGAACCATTAGAAAGAGGATTCGGTACCACAATAGGAAATGCTTTAAGAAGAGTAATGTTATCATCATTACCAGGAAGCGCTATTAGTAGTATTAAAATCGATGGTGTACTTCATGAATTCCAAACATTAGATGGGGTTTATGAAGATGTAACTACTATCATATTAAATTTAAAAGGAATCGTATTTAAAAATCATTCAACAGAAGAAAAAGTTGTACGAATCAATACTACAAAAGAAGGAGAAATTACAGCTGGAGATATTGAACATGATGCCGATATCGAAGTAATCAATCCTGATAAAGTGATTTGTACATTATCAAAAGGAGCTTCCTTCAATATGGAAATGACTGTAACAAACGGTCGTGGATATGTAAGAAGTGAAGATAACAAGAAAATCCATGATATCAAAAAAGTAGGAGAAATTGCTATTGATTCTTTATATTCTCCAATTGAAAGAGTATCTTACGAAGTAGGAAGTGCTCGTGTTGGACAAGATGAAAGTTATGATAAATTAATTTTAGATGTTTGGACAAATGGATCAATTAAACCAGAAGAAGCTATTGCTTTAGCATCTCGTATTTTAATTGAACATTTAGAAATCTTAACAGATTTATCATCAATTGCTGATGTAAGTGGATTAATGATTGAAAAAACAGAAGATCCAAAAGTAAAAGCATTAGAAACATCAATTGAAGATTTAGATTTCTCTGTAAGAGCTTATAACTGTTTAAAAAGAGCAGGAATCCATACTCTACAAGATCTTGTTAACAAGAGTGAATCTGATATGATGAAGATACGTAACTTAGGTAAAAAATCTCTTAAAGAAGTATTAGATAAGATAAGAGATATGGGTCTAATTCTACGTGATGAGGACTAAAATAAGGAGGAAGAGATTATGGCATATAGAAAATTAGGTAGAGATAATAAACATAGAAGAAGTATGTTAGCAACTTTAACAAAACAAGTTGTTGAAAACGAAAGCATCACTACTACAGAAACAAGAGCAAAAGAAGTTCGTAAATTTGTAGATAAAATGATTACTTACGGAAAAAAAGGAGATTTAGTATCTCGCCGTAAAGTATTAGCTTTCTTACATAATGATAAAGCTACCGTAGATAAAATCTTCAATGATTTAGCAAAACGTTATGAAAATCGTAATGGAGGATACACTCAAATCTTAAAGTTAGAAGAAAGAAGAGGAGACAATTCTTTAATGGTAATTTTAAGATTAGTATCTGAAGAAAAAGAAGAAGCAAAACCTGAAAAAAAGGAAAAGAAAGAAAAGAAAGCTTCTAAAAAAGAAAAAGAAGAAAAGAAATAGGCATAATCAAATGCTTATTTTTTTTTGAAAAGCTTGTAAATAAAAAATATTTTGTAATATTCTTTCTTTTTTGTTATAATACTATTAGAAGTAGGTGATTATATGAAAGCATTAATTACTGGAGCCTCATCAGGAATCGGATTGGATATGGCAAGATATTTGGCAACTTTAAAATATGAGCTTATATTAGTCGCACGAAATAAAGAAAAATTAGAACAACTTCAAGAGGAATTACCTACAAAAGTAACAATTATACTAGCAGATTTATCAATTGAACAAAAAGTAAAGGAATTATATGCCTTAACGAAAAAAGAAAATATTGATGTTCTAATTAATAATGCAGGATTAGGAGATTTTGGATATTTAACAGATACCGATATTAACAAAGATTTAGAATTAATAAATACCAATATCAAAGCCGTTCATATCTTAACCAAATATTTTGTAAAAGAAATGGAAAAGAAAAAAGAAAAAACATACATTTTAAATGTTGCCTCATCAGCAGCCTTTCAACCAGGCCCATTGATGAGTACATATTATGCAACAAAGTCTTATGTTTACCAATTAACAGAAGCTTTATACTATGAAGAAAAGAAAAAGAATAGTAACGTTCACATCTCCGTATTATGCCCTGGACCGGTAGATACAAATTTCAATGACGTTGCCCATGTTCAATTTTCAGTAAAACCTTTATCAAGTTCCTATGTTGCGAAATATGCAATCGATAAAATGTTTAAAGAAAAAATGCTTATTATCCCTGGATTTAAAATGAAACTTGCTAAGTTCTTTAGTAGATTTGTATCAGATAAAGCAATGTTAAGGATGATATATAAAATTCAAAAAAGAAAAACCAGCAAGTAAGTTGGTTTTTATTTCATTTAGGAGGTTTGGTTTCATGGAGAATATAATCACAATTGATCAATTAAACTATTTAGATATTTATGATAATTTATCGTTAACCATACAAAATCATACATATTATTGTTTATCAGGTCCAAATAATTGTGGTAAAACAACATTAATAAGAATATTAGAAAAACAAATAAAAGAAGATTTTCCAATTATCATTCATCATAAAAAAATATCAGAATATAAAACTCAAGAGATAGATAAAATTGTTCAAGCAATCATTCCCTTTGAAACAGAATTCTTAGAAGATACCGTAGAATTAGAATTATTATCTTATCAACAAGAAGAATCCTATCATGAATTAATCAAAAAATTAAAGATAGCAAGAATGTTAACAAAAAAAATAAAAGATTTATCAGAAAAAGAAATCATTCTTTTAGAATTAATGATTGCGATAATGAATAAACCAATGATTTTACTAATTGATTCGATAGATTCCTTTTTTACAAAAGAAGAATTAAATACCATTCACAATCTATTAAAAGACTTAGTATTAAAAGAAGAATTAACCGTATTAGAAACAACGATTAATTTAGAAAATAGTCTTTATGCCAATACATTGGGAATTATTCAAGATGGAAAAATAGTACTAGAAGGAGATCCTCAAGAAATTCTAGTAAAAGATAATGTAATTAACAAAATAGGTTTAAGATTACCATTTATGATAGATTTATCAGTAAAACTAAAAGATTATGATCTAATTGATGAAATCGAATTAGATAAAGACAGGATGGTTGATAAACTATGGAAATAAGTTTTAAAGATTTAAAAATAGGAAATAACAAGATATCATTTTCCATTAAAGAAAAAGAAATGAATGGTATTATTACTGATAATATAGAATTAATAAGAAAAATATTTTCTTTTGATCCTAAAGTAATACAGAATAGTAAAATAAATAAAAAGACATTGAATATTAATGACATATTAACTATGAAAAAGAAAATAAGTATTATTAAAAATAGAATAGAACAAAAAGATTATTATTTAACAGTATATGATATTTTACTAAAAACTAGTAAACGAAAAAAATTAGAATTTAAGAATCCAGATAAAAAAATACTGGATTCCTTAAAAGTAGTAGGACTTCCTATTACATTACTTGATAGAAGAATCTATTCTCTATCATCATCAGAAAAAAAACTATTATTACTCGCAATTGGATTATTATCAAATCCAGAATATATTATCATAGAAGATCCATTTGAAGAATTAGATAGAAAGAATGAAAAAAAGATGATTTTACTCTTTCAAAAAATAAAAGAACAATATAACAAAACAATAGTAATGGTAAGTAATAGAAGTGAAAAAAACTATCAATATTCTACGAATTTAGTAATTATAAATCATAACAAAGTTCTATTAGAAGGAAAAACAGAAGAAGTCTTTAAGAAAATAGATTTTCTAAAAGAAAATAAAATAGAAATACCAGAAATAGCGGAAATTACTTATTTAGCTATGAAAAAAAAGAAAGTAAAAATAGATTATCATAAAGATGTAAGAGACATCATAAAAGATATCTATAAACATGTATAGAAGGGATACCTATGAGATTTTTAATAAAATTTAGTTATGATGGAAGTTCCTATTATGGATTCCAAAGACAAAAAGGAAAAGAAACGATTCAAGAAAAATTAGAAGAAGCTTTAAAAAAAATAAATGATAACACTAAAACTAATCTAGTCGCAACAGGAAGAACGGATAAAGGAGTACATGCGTTATGTCAATATGCTCATGTAGATATCAATGTAAATATAAATGAAAATAAATTAAAAAGAGCTTTAAATAGTAATTTACCAGATGATATTCATGTAATAGAAACAAAGATTGTACCAGATAATTTTCATGCTAGATATCAAGTATTAGAAAAAGAATATCAGTATAAGATAAATTGTGGAGAATATAATCCATTAGAAAGAAAGTATGTGTTTCAATACAATCATTCATTAAATATAGATAAGATGAAAGAAGCCATAAAGTATTTTTTAGGAGAACATGATTTTAGAGCTTTCGCAACAGATAATAAAGAAAAAGGAAATTGTATTAGAACGATTAAAGAAGGAAAGATAAAAGAAGACCATGATATGATTATAATAACATTTAAAGGAACAGGCTTCTTAAGATATCAAGTAAGAAATATGGTTGGAATCTTAATTAGAGTGGGAGAAAACAAACTAGAACCAAGTAAAATAAAAGAAATACTAGAAAGTAAAGATCGATCAAAATCAGGAAAAACGGCTCCAGCTGAAGGACTCTATTTAACATCGATTATTTTTCGATAGAAATCCTGTAAAAATCACACAAAAAAACAGAAAACTATTGATTTTTAACACTTTTTTTAGTATAATTACAATCGGTACATTCAAATATCCCACCTTAATTAACCCCTGGGAAAGGTTAATTAAAGTAAAAGGAGAAAAAAATATGAAAAGTTATATGCAAAAAAAAGAAACAGTTGAACGTAAATGGTATGTAATTGATGCAGAAGGTAAGTCTTTAGGTAGAGTAGCTAGTTTAGCTGCAACTTACTTACGTGGAAAAAACAAACCTACTTACACACCACATATTGATTGTGGAGATTATATCATCATTGTAAATGCTAGTAAAGTGAATTTAACAGGAAACAAGTTAGAAGATAAGATGTATTATAATCACTCAATGTATACTGGTGGATTAAGAGAAAGAAATGCAAAGACAATGAGAGAACAATATCCTGAAGAAATGGTA